>JBAZWR010000021.1:0-28136 GCA_041660325.1 Thermodesulfovibrionales bacterium
CGACCGATATGATCCTTTCCACCCCTAATTCTTTAAACCCCCGGATATTTGCCCTGTAATTGATTTTATGAGGAGGGATGGAGTGGCGCGAACCGTGTCTGGGAAGAAATACAACCGTGCCGGCCGAGAATTCTCCTATGAGATAGGCGTCGGAGGGATCGCCAAAGGGTGTTGATATCTTTTTATGCTCGCGAATAGCGACTCCTTCAATCTCGTAAAGACCGCTGCCCCCGATTATCCCGATCATGGTTTCTCCTTCACCTGAATATTGCAAAAAGTTCTTTCAAAAGCAAGGAAAAATAAATGAGCTTTCATTTTACCATAGAACTATCAAGGATAAATCTTACTGTGTTAATTAATCCACACTCAACTTGATAACGGGCAACACAGGGATGCTTTTCTCTATTTCATTATACGTTAACGTATTACTTTATATAATGTTGCGGGAACCAAATTCTAAGCCGGTCTTTCAAGATTATGCCTTGACTGAAACGGATGAACACCTTCCCTCAATATCTTTGGCATCATATTTGCATTATTATATAGATTCTTTTAAATTTTATTTACTTATTATACAACCAATGCGTTTACAAAGAACATTAAAACAGGAAGTTAACTTTGAAGGTATCGGACTCCATACCGGGGGATATTCAAAGGTTTGTATTAAACCTGCCCCCAGGGATACCGGTATAATGTTCTTAAGGACGGACAAAGATGTCGCTATCAGGGCTTCCGTCAGCGCGGTCTCCGACACGGCCTTTGCAACCACTCTCGGATATAACGGCGCAAAAATCAGGACCGTGGAACATGTGCTTGCCGCGCTCTCAGGTCTCGGCATAGACAATGCGATGATCGAGGTAAGCGGGCCGGAAATGCCGATCCTTGACGGCAGTTCCCTGGAGCTTACCGAACTTATTATTAAAAACGGCATTGCAAAACAGAGCAAGAAAAGGCCATATATAAAGATAACCAGTCCGCTATCGCTGACCGACGGCAATGCGGAAATAGCGGTATTTCCTTACAATGGAAGGCGGGTGACCTACAGGATACACTTTAACCATCATCTCCTGGGTGAACAGACGTTGAGCCTTGACCTAACGGAGGAAAATTTTGCCATGGAAATTGCGCCGGCGCGCACCTTCGGATTTCTGAAGGACGTCGAATACCTGAAGGCGAACGGCTTTGCCAGGGGCGGTTCTTTTGACAACGCTATAATACTTGGAGAACACGGCGTCCTGAACGGGACAGGCCTAAGGTTCAAAGATGAATTTGTCCGCCATAAGATGCTCGACCTTATCGGCGACCTCTCTTTGTCGGGATTCCCGATCTATGGTCATATAATCGCAAACAAGTCGGGACATACAACGAATGTTAAATTCCTGAAAAAGCTTTTTACCCACCCGGAGCACTGGGAGCTTGTCTCGGAATCAACCCAACAGCAAACAGTAGCCTGTCCACAATAAACCTTATTTATCAATCAGTTGTAAATTTTACTTGAATTTTTCCGCAGAATAGAGTTTCATATCTATGGGAAGACCGCAAAAAAAAGGCTGGAGATGGCCTTCTCCAGCCTAAAAAATGTTGCTTTCAACCAAAAGGGTAACTTATTTCTTTTTTGCGGTCTTCTTTGCCGGTTTCTTAGCTGCTTTCTTTGTAGCTGCCATTGAGTTTCACCCCCTTTCGTTCCGTATCCCAACAAAAGAATACGGCAATAATCCGCGCTTACATTCTTCCTATAAGCGTTATTCTTTTACCTGACAAAATCTTTTTCAGGTTAGAATCTCTCTTTTTCTTTTTGACTTTATACTCATCTTCATCCATCATGGTGCAGTCAATTTCGTGGTTAAATCTCTTTTCGATGCCTTTAAGCTCCTTTGTGAGCGACGGTGAAGCGTCTATAACAAACAAGTCTACGGGAGCTTCATCATCCCCTTCGGCATAAGGGCCGTAAATAAAAGCGGCCTTTGCGCCTGAAGCCCTCAAAACGGCCTTCAGCGCTCCGGGGAGGCCGAGAGATTTTGTGATGAGATTCTTCAATTCCGAGAAAAGAGGCGATTCTTTGCTGGCCTGGAAGTATTTTAGGTTAACTATCTTTTCGCTGGTCACAATCCCCATTTTTTCGAGGTTGTCCAGCTCCCTCTTGATACCCGAGGGGTTTTTGCGGAGGAGCTTGGCTACTTCCCGGATGTAGAACTGCTCGTCCGGGCTGTTCAGCAGCAGCGAGAGGACGTCTGCTCGTGTTGATGATGAGAATAAACTTTTCAGCATTTATTCACCTGTATATATTTATACAGGATAAAATTGCATTTGTCAACAAAAAAATTACATTTGACAACAGATGATGCATTTTTGTGAACGATCCTATTTTAGAAACGGTCGTTTACAAATAATGAACTATCATTGCGCATTCATCATCTTCCTTACCCTGTCTATGTTTGCGGTGTCGTCGGTCTCCTCCTTCTTGGGCGTCTCAAGGATCAGAGGGACGGCTTTGAACGCCGGATTGTTGATAAACTGTTTCAGTCCTTTTACGCCTATCTTTCCGCATCCGATATGTTCGTGGCGATCGAGACCGGAACCGGCGGCGCCCTTTGAATCATTGAGATGGATGAGCTTCACGTTATCAATGCCGATATACTTTTCGAGTTCGTCCGCTATCCTAATGACGCCCTTGCCGGTCCCGATATCATAACCGGCGGCAAAGGCATGGCAGGTATCAATACAGACGCCTGCTATCAATGGTCCGGCGACGCCGTGCACGATTTCGGCAAGCTCCCGAATCCCGGACGAGATATCCCCGCGTTCGCCCGCGGTGTTCTCAATCAGGAGTCCCGCCTTCCATTTCTTTCCGCACGCAACCGCTTTTAATGCATCGACCGCCCTTTGCCGCGCGATATGCCCGTCATCCCCTGATGCGCTCCCCGCATGGAGTATTACATAATCGGCGTCGATTGCATCAGCCCTGTACAATTCAACCGACAGAAGGTCGATGGATTTCTTTCTTAATAAGGCATCCTTCGACGCCATATTGATAAGATAAGAGGTGTGGATATAGACGGGCGAGATATTAAGTTGAGTCCGGAGCGATCTGAACCGTGAGATATCTTCTTCGGAGAGAGGTTTCACATACCATCCCCTTGGGTTGTGAGAAAAAATCTGCAACGTGTCGCACCCGAGCGCGTGCGCCCGTTCCAGGCTCAGATGCAATCCGCCTGCAATGGATGTATGGACGCCCAGTCTTCGCATACATTTATACGTTAACAAAAAACAGGGTCAGGTGTCTGTCTCAGTTCTACGGCTTTTTAGCCCGGATATATGCGGAAAAGACCATAGTCTCTACGCCCTCTCCGAAATTCCAGCCTTTGATTATTTCATCACTCTTTTCTTTATCCTTGATTGTAATAGCGCTAAATCCAGCTACCTGGAGCATCCTTTCCAGTTCCTCCACGGGAACCGCGCCAGTGATTCAGCCGCTGTAAGCTTTTTCATTCTGCTTTATAGCTTCGGAGAAGTCACCCTTCTTCAGGATATCAGAGATCGCAAGGCGTCCTCCCGGCTTTAACACCCTGAATGCCTCTTGAAAGACTGCTTGTTTGTTCGGAGAGAGATTGATCACACAGTTGGAAATTATCACGTGAACAGAATTATCTTCTACCGGAAGATGTTCTATATCTCCGTGCCTGAACTCCACATTCTTGATTCCGAGCTTCTGTGCATTCTCTTTTGCCTTTGTCACCATTTCCGGAGTCATATCGATGCCGATAACATGACCGCCCTTCCCTATTCTCATAGAGCACAGGAAAGCGTCAAACCCGGCGCCGCTCCCAAGATCAAGAACAGCCTCTCCTTCCTTCAGTTCTGCTATTGCGAGAGGGTTTCCGCATCCAAGACCGAGGTTTGCTTCGCCAAGACCGATCTTCAGTTCTTCTTCAGAATATCCTACGAGTTTTCCTGTTTCAAGAAGGTTCATAGGGTTGATCTCGGGCGCACAACAGGTTGCAGGCATGGCACAACATGAGCCCTGTGATGCTATATTCGAGTAGGTCTTGATCACAAGCTGTTTTAGTTTCATCTTGTCTTTGTCCATTATCATCCACCTTTCGTTAAACTAATAAAATAGTTAATGTTCCGGTTACTTTAATATCCCTTTTACAATTACATCCACTGCTTCTTCGGGTGTCAATCCATGTGCCATCAGAGTCTCAAGCTGCTTTTTATCAACACTTCCGATTGCAGCTTCGTGGGTAACTTTTGCCAACGAGTTTCTTACCTTCACAATGGGTATTGCTGTTGCAACAGCTTTGTCTTTTACAATTTCCATACAATCCACATGCCCCCGTGCACCGGCTGCGTTTCCTTCAGTAATACCGGTAATCTCCGCTTTTGCCTCATCCTCAATGGCAACTCTTGTTTTTATCAAACCTCTTGCATTGTCGCCTTGTAGGAGAACTTCTTCTTTTATTTTGATATCATCATCGGCATGTCCGAATATCTTTGCGGTCAATTCAGTAACGGCATTCTCCCCGGCCTCAACAGAATAATCAATGCTGAGCTTTCCCACCCTTCCTGTGATGAGAGTAAAATCCGTGAAGTATCTGCCGTTTTTGGCGATCTTCACAACAGCCTTTGGGATTACCTCAATCCCTCCGTAAACTCCATGATAATGAGTCTCGGAATATCTCATCTCGGCGTCTTCTCCGATATCAACCACGGCATCCATGATATGTCTTATCTTTTCAGCTTTCGGGAAAATGCAGTGAGCAACAAAATGTGCAGAGGCATTCTTTTCTAACTTAACATCCATCTTGATCTTCTGATTTCCCTTTTTGTGCAGTATCCCAAAACATAAATGCACAGGATTCTGAAGTTTTATTCCTTCCCTGACCCTTATTGATGCGCTTATTCCGCTCAACGTTTCCTTTGCATTGACTTCAAGTCCTTCGACCGATTGCATGCTCAATATTGAATGGCCGCTTACGACAAAATGAGCAACCTCTTTATTGGTCAGGATACTGCTGTCGCCTCCGGATTCTCCAAATGCCTTCATTAATGCATCAAGTTCAGACATATGCACAGACCTCCCCATCACAGACAAGACATTTCCTCGATTTATAGTATTCGGCAACCTTTTCCGGATTACCCGAACACACGATTTTACCCCTGCACATCTGCGATGCTTTGTCGGCTATCAATGAAATCTCTTCCCTGTGAGTTATGAGAAGCACGGAAGACCCATTCTTTTTAAAGACGTTAATGACGTTGATGATATCCTGTGTTGAAAGCATATCTATTCCCGAGTCTGGCTCATCAAGGAGAGCAAGTTTCGGATGTAACGCAAGGATAGATGCAAGTTCAATCCTCTTCCTTTCACCACCGCTCAGTGATTTGTCAACCATCCGGTGAAGATACAGTTCGGGATGGAGGCCCACCATTTCAAGATACCTTGCAGAATCGTTCTCTTTACTTTTTAAGGTGAGATAGTTTCTCACATTGATTCCTTCGAATCGCACCGGCTCCTGCCACGCCATAGTGATACCAAGCTGAGCCCTTTCATGAATCTTCAGTTCATCAATGGTCTTACCATTAAACAGTATCTCACCTGATGCCGGCTTATACCCCTCACATCCCATGATTACATAGGCAAGGGTGCTCTTCCCGGTCCCGTTCGTGCCGAGCAAGGCATGAACTTCAGATGACTCGATTGCCAGAGAAAATTCATCAAGGATTTTCTTATCCCCGGCTGTATAAGTGAGGTTCTTAATTTCCAGAAGCGGCATTGTCTTGCATCACCTCCACCACCATAGGCATATATTCTGTTTTATTGCTTTTCTTCCGCAGAAGAACCAATATGATGAATCCGACAACCAATCCTTCCATAGCAAACAGTGCACTCATGGTGTCAGAGGATTTTCTAAATATTGCAGCAGCATATGCACCTGCAATCGCTCCGATCACGAGGAAAAGAACCGGAATACCATAAATATATAGTGATGCCTTGGTAAATGCTCCTGTCCTGACCTGAACCCTGACCCGGTCTCCAATATTTGCACCTGCCATATTATACGCCTCAAAGACGACCTTTCCACCGGCAGCAAGTTCTTCTGCCTCCTGAAGCCCGCACGATGCGCAAGCTGAACTCCGCTCAACCTCAACATATGCCTTATCCCTGTCGATTTTTACAACCTTACCGATATCTTCAATCACGTTTTTGTTAACCTCAGGATTCCTTTACCGTTGTTATTCTTGAAAACAAAGATAGAATGGATGTGAGAGGCATGATCTCACTCCGCAAAAGAAATCTTGAGCAGCCACATCAGTAAAAGGCCTCCGCTCATGGTTATAAACTGCAAAGCGATATTGTCCTTCCCCCCGTCTTTATGCAGCTCCGGAATCAGGTCAACAAGGGCTATATAGAGAAACCCACCGGCAGTAAACGGTATTAAAACCTCTTTCAGCCAGACAATTTGACTGAATGAAAAATAGGCGATCACTGCTCCTGCCATGGCAGTAAGCGCTGAAAGAAGATTAAAAAACAGGGCCTTGGATTTACTGAAACCACCATATACAAGGATTCCGAAATCGCCGATTTCCTGGGGTATTTCATGGGCGGCAACAGCCAATGTGGTGATAACACCGAGCCGTATATCTGTAACAAAGGAAGCAGCGATAATCATGCCGTCAATAAAATTGTGAATACCGTCTCCGATAAGGTTTAAATAAGTGAAGGTGTGGGCATCGCAGTGTCCCTTGTGGCAATGTCTCCAGTGCAGGAATTTTTCTATCAGGAAGAAGATCATGATTCCCGAAAGGACATAAACAAACAGGGAAGGGTTTCCTGTTTCCATGGATTCGGGAAGCAGGTGGAAGAATGCACCACCGAGAAGTCCACCAACTGCAAAACTGACAAGGTATTTGATTACCTTTGTCAAAGTATCTTGTTTCATTCCGATAAAAAATATCCCTATCAATGAAATCAGGCTCACAATAAATGTCGCAAGAAGAATAATGAGCATCAGCATTCAGAATCTCCGCTTTCAGTGCTGATGACTATCATCATTGCCGTTTTCTTCCATATGGATCTGATAGTAAAGTCCGTTCGTCTCGCACTCTGCGCATTCAAACTGAAGCATTATGTGGCGGATATCCATTGCCATCAACGCCTCTTCAACTGTTCGCCTGAGCCCTGCGACCTCACTCAATTTCTGGTCGTGCACCCATATATGAGCGGAAAAAGCGATATTCCCATGCGATGGAGACCAGAGATGGACATTATGGATACCCATCACTCCGGGTATCTCTGCAATTTTTTTTACAATGGTTTCGACATCAAACCCCGTAGGCGCCATTTCAAGAAATATTGTAAGTGCTTCTCTTATGACCCTGACTCCTCCAAAGAGGATGATAATTCCTATCAAAATACTTGCCACAGGGTCTGCATACAACCATCCCGTGTAAGAGATTATGATGCCCGATATGATGACTCCTACTGATGATAAGGTATCTCCCAGCACATGAAGCCATGCGCTTTTGATGTTCAGGTCTTTATGACCGTGACCGATAATCAAGGCTATGAGGATGTTGCCGATTAATCCAATGCCGGCAATAATAAGCATTGTGGTGGTGTGGATTTGAGTCGGTGAAAGGAACCGATTATATGATTCGTAGAATATAAACAGGGCGATTACGATGAGGCTTACTGCATTGAAGACTGCTGCCAGAAGGCCGATTCTCTGATAACCAAAGGTTGCCCTGCGGTCTGAGGGTTTCCTGCCAATGCGCACGGCGATCATGCTCAATCCGAGCGCAAAGACATCGGTGAGCATATGTCCTGCGTCACTTAAAAGCGCAAGGCTTTTGCTGATTATCCCGCCGATAACCTCGGCGAATAAGATCAGAAGCGTGAGTGCAAAACTCAGGAGCAGGCGTTTTTCCAGAGTCATCTTCATCGTAACCCTTTCTCTATAGCAAGCCCTGAAAGTATTTTGATCGTTGTGTTTTTACCATATCTTTTCAGCCGTCCAATGCTCAGGCCTTTTGCATTGCCAAACAATCTTCCCGCCAGAGGCAGTTTATCTGGCCGCATATATTCACATGTTCTGTTTCAAAGCAATCTGTATTTCCTTCTGCTATCTGAATTGACCTTATAAGTTCTGTCTTATTTATTCTGCTACTGACCTTAAGACCTCTCTCTTTTGCAATATTTCTGATATCCTGCATCTTCATACTATTAACCTCCTCCTTTGCAATCATCCCAAGCAACGTGGAATCTTCATTTCATTAAATCCCAGATCATCTTAACCGCTATGGTATAGAGTATCAAACCTATTGCTATTTTTACCTGTTTACCGCTCAATTTCTTTTTCATCAGATACGCCCCGAACAGAGCGCCTGCAACCGATCCAGTTGCGCAGAAAGCCAATAGTTTCATATCAATATTCCCGAGGGAAGCATGGCCTAAGAATCCTGAGAACGAAGAGAATATCACGATAAAGGCTGTCGTTGCCGCTGCCTTTTTTGGATTAAATCCCAGCCAGACCAAAACCGGCACGATAAAGTTTCCTCCTCCAACGCCTAAAAGTCCTCCAAGATAACCTGCAAAGGACCCCACGCCGAGCCCGTAGCCGACAAGCTTTTTTGTGTCTGTTTCAACTTCCCGTTCTTTCGCCTTATAAAACAACATCATCGAACCGGCAAAGACTAAGAACCCTACAAACATCCATAACAGCACAGCTTTTGGCAGATGCTCGGCTGTCCTTGCCCCCAGAGGGGAGAGAATTGATGCAACAATCAAGATCGGCAATGCGGTCTTGAAGACAATCAGTTTTTCCCTTGCATAACTTATAGAGGCAAAAACCATCGCGACCGCGTTCAGAAGAAGGGCGGTTGACATGGCAGTCAGCAGCGGAATGCCCAAAGTTAGGAATACAGGTATCAATATAAACGCCGCACCCACCCCGGCAATGGTAAGAACAGTAGTAAAAACAAAAACGAGTACCGCTGCGAAAATAAGAGTTACCATGTCATCTCCTGCGGAAAAGCGCTAAAATCCGCATTCTATTTTTCGGCCTCTGTGCACGGGATGCAGAGCATCCGCCCGCCCGAAACAATTGTCAACTTGTCGGTAAACACTGCTTCTCCGCACTTCGCGCAGCGTTTGACCTCAAAGTTTGCGACGCCCTTTTTCATCTCCTTTTGGAACACATCGCTGATATTCAGGAATTCGGTTTCGGGAAGTCCCATTATCCGATCGACCAGAGGGTCCGTGATCGAAGCCGGTATGTCCTGAGGCGGCACGCCCTTTTTCCTTTCCTGAACAAACGGCGAATTAAGGGCCTTTTCAAAAAATTCAGGCTTGAGAGAGACCCTTACCGCCCTGCCGGTCTTTGTGTCAATGAGGGTAAAGGCCATCTTGTTGTAATAGAGCTTCTTGATGTTCGATTTCCCATAGGTACATCCTGTCGCGGTCATGACCCCATCCAGAAAACAGCCTGCTGCGTGACCGCTGCCTGTTTCCGCTTCTACGAAGAGTTCCTTGTCCTTCGATCTCTCAACGCCGAGCACCTTCATGGCTGCGACGCCTGCTCTCAGGCCCATTGGCATTGCAGGGCATTTATGCCCGTGAAATTTAAGGCCTGTCTCAAAATATTCTTGAATATTGTTCATTCTTGTCCTCCTTTTTTATATGTTTTGTCTTCAATCATTCCGGCTGTATCTTGCAAATATCTCGGGCAATCGAATCTGTTTCGTATGAAATATCTCCGGAAAGATACCCTTTCTCGTTGCAGTGCCGGATTATTTCGTTTAAGGCGTAGATGAATTCATCCTTGAGTGTTACAACCTCACCCATGCCATCACATCCTTTTTGCCTTTGTTTAGCAAGTAGGTAAAGTTCTGCATTTTCCTGGACTTTTTCAAATAGTCTTCTAAGCTCCGCATCGTTTTGTGCAGACTTTTGAATAGTTTCAATAATGTTCATAGCATTCTGCTATTCACGTTTCTACTCGCTGCCTTCTATATGGCAGGCGCCAAGTGTCTTGAGCGCGCCCTTTCCCCTGACTCCTGGGGAATATATGTTGTAAAAGAGGTCTTCAGTTTGTTTCCAGGTTGTTCAGTTCCTTGAGATATGTGTTGAAATATCCGAGTGTCTCTTTCGCGACATCCTCACGCAGCTTTGTGATAGCAAATCCTGCATGGACAATAACATAATCTCCGATATTGACCGGCTCATCAAGAACAAGCAAACTTATATTGCGTTGAGCACCGTACACATCCACTATTGCATTTGACCCTTCCATTTTGATGATTTTTGATGGAATCCCAAGACACATTTTCTTCCTCCTTTGCAAGTACGTTTCTAAATTACCAAACAACCGGTATCTTCAAAATGCCGATTGCATCTACCGCTCATTTTTTCAGAGTTCAGATCACTTTTTAAAGATAGTTTCGTATTTTTAAATGAGTTCAAAAATATAAGCTAAGGCATAATAAACACCGACCAATATGAAAATAATCCCCGTTATCTTTTTTGTATAAAACTCGATTCTTGTAATCCTGTGGTAGAGATTATTGATATACCCTGCGCCTGCCGCTGAAAGAAAAGCAAAGAGCAGGACCGGCAAACCCGTTCCAATACCATAAATAAAGGGCAGCCCTATTCCTGACTGTGCTTTTACTGCAATCGGAATCAGCCCGCCGAAGAACAGGGCAGCGGAGACGGGACAGAATGCGAGCGCAAACAGGATGCCCAAAAGCAATGAACCGAACGCCCCTCTTTCAATGAGTTTTTCTGCTACATTTTCAGATACCGACGGGAGAGATAAGGGGATTCGCAACAAATCAAGGAGGACCATCCCGACGAGAATCAATAGAATACCAAGGATTTTGTTCACATATCGCTGGAGAAAATCCGAAAGGATCGGGACATCTACCAGCGTTTTTACGATAAGGACGCCAATGACAATATATGTAAGACTTCTTCCAAGGGTATAGAGGATGCCGGATAAGAATACGGTATTCCTTTGCGTAATCCGCCGTGAAATAAAGGATACAGCAGCTATATTCATAGCTAATGGGCACGGACTGACAGATGTCAATATTCCAAGCCAGATGGCTGTCACTAATAAAAACAATTCCATCAGTTACGTTTCCTTTAGAAATTTATCTACTTCATCTTTTACATACTGAAAGAATTTGTCCTTGTCTCTCACGAGCTTCCATACATCGGGAAGATTCTTCCATTTCGTCTCCTTGCCGTCTGACACCAAAGAAAGGACAAGGGATCTGGTAACAAGCTGATAGTCCTGGATAAAATGTTTATTTTCCGGTTCTTCCACATTCAGCGGCCTGAATTCGAGCGTCCCGTTTCCGAGTTCTTTTGCAAAATACGTTTGAATGGCGTCATGGGAATATTGCTCGATGGTACGGCATGTGGAACACCTGAAGGTCCCGTGAAAATAATATGCGATCACCTTAGAGTTTTGAGATTTCACCTCAGTCAGAGGTGAAGGAGTTTCTTGCTTCTGCTTTGTTGCGGGTTCTTTTGAGGGCTGACTCTCCGGAACCGGCAAAGATTGTTTGGGTACGGACGTTTTATCACCCTGTGTTGCTGTGACGGCAGTCACATTGCTCTCGCTTTTGGGAGAAAATTCCTTATAAATAAGAACCGTAAAACTTAAAACTACAAAAATTAAGAGCAGAGCTTTTGCCAACTTTCTGATTTTCAACTATGGCCTCCTTGATTTCTATTAAACTATTGCACCGATTATAACGGCTTAGTATCTTTAATTTGGCAATATTCGGCAGCAAAGTATTTACGCTTAAAATACAGCGCTACATTTACCAGACCGATTAAAACAGGCACTTCTACCAGAGGACCGATGACTGCGGCAAATGCCTGCCCGGAGTTAATCCCAAATACGGATACGGCTACTGCGATTGCGAGTTCAAAGTTATTGCTTGCTGCGGTGAAGGAGTGTGTGGCGGTTTTTTCATATCCGGCGTTAAGTTTTCTTCCCATATAGAAGGAGACGAGGAACATCAGCAGAAAGTAGATGAAAAGCGGGATTGCCACCCTTATCACATCAAACGGCAGCCGTACTATATATTGACCTTTTAAAGAAAACATGACAATTATGGTAAAAAGCAAAGCGATCAGAGTGACGGGACTGATTTTCGGGATAAAAGCCTCTTCATACCACGTGTTTCCTTTTATTTTTATAAGGCTGAAGCGGGTTATTATCCCGGCCATGAACGGGATCCCTAAATATACAAATACACTCTTCGCAATCTGCGCGATGGTAATGTTCACAACCGCGCCTTTTAGTCCAAACAAAGGTAGAAGTATTGTAATGAAGACATAGGCATACAAGGAAAAGAAAAGGACCTGAAATATAGAATTGAAAGCAACGAGACCGGCAGCATATTCTCTATCGCCGCATGCAAGGTCATTCCATACAATTACCATGGCGATACAGCGGGCCAGCCCGATCATAATAAGGCCGACCATGTATTCGGGGTAATTGCCGAGGAAAATGATCGCCAGCAGGAACATCAGAATCGGCCCGATGATCCAGTTTTGAATGAGGGACAGTCCGAGAACTTTCTTGTTCCTGAAGACTTCTCCCAGTTCTTCATACTTAACTTTGGCAAGGGGTGGATACATCATGAGGATCAAGCCAATGGCTATAGGGATATTTGTTGTTCCAACCTGGAAGGTATTCCAGAAATCGACGATCTGCGGATAAAGATAACCTGAACCAACACCGACAGCCATTGCCAAAAATATCCATAAGGTGAGAAAACGATCAAGGAATGACAGTCTTTTTACCACTTCAGCCATTTCGAACCTCCTCAACCAGATTCTTTACTCTCTGCTCTATTTCATCTCTTACCCTTCTGAATTCATTCATTACTTCCTCTTCAGTGCCTGTTGCTTTTGCAGGGTCTTCTAATGACCAGTGAATGCGTTTGATTTCAGGCGGCGTCCAGGGACAGGATTCTGCTGCATTGTCGCAGAGGGTGATGATTATATCCATTGTCCTTAGCAATTCTCCGTCTATTGGTTTTGATTTCTGTTGAGATATATCTATTCCTATCTCACTCATAACTTTCACAGCACGTCCATTGAGACCCGCTGGAGTGAGCCCTGCACTGTATGCTTCGATTATTCCTTTGCCTAATTCCCGTACAAAACCCTCTGCCATCTGTGAACGGCAGGAATTGCCGGTGCAGAGAAACATAAGTTTCAGCATCTCCTACCTCCCGCAGCAGATTTCTCTATCGGGCAAAGCCTCGATATTCGCTTTTTCTTTTTTTCTCCTGAGAAATTCCTTCAGCCTTTCTTCATCCTCTTTCACCGCTTCAGCGTCGATTCTTTCGAGAGTTGATAGCAGCAGGAACCTTCTGAACATGTCTGAATCATCAATACGGTAGTGGACCCACTTGCCCTGCTTTCTGTCTTTAATAAAACCGGCGTCTTTCAGGACAGCAAGATGAAAGGACACCTTTGGCTGTATCATGTCCAGGGCGGCAACTATATCGCACACACACAACTCTCCATGACGGAGAAGCCTTAAGACCCTTAATCTCGTCTCTTCAGAGAGAGCTTTAAAGATGTTCAAGATATCCTGCATGGCTACACCGCCGCTCTTATCAATTCTTTCACCTTTTCAAGAGACGGCAAAGGTTTTCCCGCATGCTTCAGTTTGCCGTTGATTACCAGTCCGGGTGTTGACATGGTATATTTCATAATCTCTCTTATATCATTCACTTTATCGATTTTTGCCTCGATGCCGAGTTCCTTCACCGCTTTTTTTACCAGTTCTTCCATCATTGAGCAATTGGGACAACCCGGACCTAATACCTTAATCTCCACGAACGCACCTCCTATAAAATCGCATTAAACAAATAGCCGACGGCTATTATGGTTACAGTCATTATTCCAACAAACACTGCCAGCAGAGGTAACTTCAGGACTTTCCTGAGGATAATCATCTCCGGGAAAGACAATGCGGTCACTGCCATCATGAAAGCAAGCACTGTGCCCGTGCTTAATCCTTTTTCCATTAATGCATAAACTATGGGAATAACTCCGGCAGCATTTGAGTAAAGAGGTACTCCAATTAATACTGCAACAGGCACGGCAAAGGGATTCCGCGGTCCGGCATAACGGACAAGGAAGTCTTCAGGTACATACCCATGTATGAATCCGCCGATACCAATGGCTATGAGAATATATAGCCATATCCTTTTTAATATGTCTATTGTACTGTCTTTTGCATACTGGAGCCTTTCTCTGAAGCTTTCTTTGAGTATTTCATATTCCTGTCCGTCATGGAATGTATAGACATATTCTTCAACCCATTTTTCAAGCTTCAGCTTCCCGATTATAAGACCGCCGAAAATCGCAACAAGAAGACCTGTGCCTATATAAATCGCCGTTACTTTCCAGCCGAAAAGGCCGAAAAGCAATACAATAGCTACCTCGTTCACCATGGGAGAAGAGATGAGAAATGAAAAAGTCACTCCAAGAGGCACCCCTGCTTCCACAAATCCTATAAACAAGGGCACTGCTGAGCAGGAGCAGAACGGGGTTACAATCCCAAGCAGTGCTGCAAGGATGTTACCTATAAATACTTTTTTATGAGACAGGATTTTCTTTGTCTTCTCCGGCGGGAAATAACTTCTTATTACGGATATTACAAATATGATGACCGACAGCAGCAGGAAAATCTTGATTGTGTCATAGATAAAGAATTCAATCGCATCGGCAAGATGTGTGCCGTGTTTTAATCCTATCAAACTATATGTAACATATTCCGCAAAAAACTTTAGCATATTTCCCCTTGCAATGATATTATATAAATAATAGTTTATATATTGTCAAGGCAATTATTACTACCCTGAAACGGGCTAAAATATAGCTAATACTATGGACCGGCCGATAGAAAAATGACTTCTTTTGCAACCCTTTTGATGCGCGGAATGCGAAAACAGAGGGTTATACTGCCAGATACACAGTGAAGAGGAAGATAAAGAAAGTCACCATAAGTAAAGAAACTTAACCCCCGCATAACAAGATCTCAATTTGAAAGGCTGATATAATAAAAAAGCTTTTAGGTTCTCCTCGCCCCGAACGCTTTCGGGACTGAGTGCGGACGACTCCTTAATGCACTATTACGACTGTTTGATATGCATTTATCTAAAGTACACATCAGGTTAAAAGTGCCGTTAGGTGAATAGGGATTATCTTTTGTCGCATTTAAAAATTTTTTATTATATCAGCCTTTCAAATTATGCAACTGATGGGTCTATTCAGAGTCTACTTATTTTTTCCTACCACTTGAGCGCTCCTTTGAAAACCGCCTTCTTGCCTAATTCCTCCTCGATCCTGAGCAACTGGTTATATTTGGCCGTTCTCTCGGACCGGGCAGGAGCGCCGGTCTTCAACTGTCCGGCATTCGTAGCAACGGCAACATCTGCGAGGAATGCGTCCTCTGTCTCGCCGGAACGGTGAGAGAACACGCAGGTGTACCCGGCTTTCTTTGCCATCTCAACGGTTTCGAGCGTTTCGGTCAGCGTACCTATCTGATTGAGTTTAATGAGGATGGAATTCGCGACCCGCTGCCTGATCCCTTCAGCCAGAATCTTTGGATTGGTAACAAAGATGTCATCTCCTACCAATTGGACTTTCTTCCCAAGTCTTTTCGTGAGTATCTTCCAGCCGTCCCAGTCATCCTCCGAAAGACCGTCCTCTATAGAAACTATAGGATATTTCGAGACAAGGTTCTCATAGAATTTCACCATTTCCTCTGAAGTCAGCCTCCTGTTGTCTGCTCTTAATATATACTTGCCATCCTCAATCATCTCGCTTGCAGCAGAATCCAATGCGATAGATATATCTTTACCCGGCCTGTATCCTGCTTTTTCAATGGCAGTAAGGATGACCTGTATTGCCTCTTCATTGGAAGAAAGGTTCGGAGCAAAACCCCCTTCATCACCCACGGAGGTACTAAGTCCTTTGGACTTCAAAACCGATTTTAGAGTGTGATATGTCTCGGCAGCCATTCTCAGGGCTTCACTGAAAGACCTTGCGCCTTTCGGCACGATCATGAATTCCTGTATGTCTACATTATTATCTGCGTGCTTGCCTCCGTTGAGGATATTCAGGAACGGGACCGGCAGACGCTGCGCATTATTGCCGCCGAGATATTTAAACACGGACACGTTTTTGTCCTGCGCAGCAGCCTTTGCCACGGCAAGAGAAACCCCAAGGATTGCATTGGCCCCAAGCATTGCCTTATTTTCCGTGCCGTCGAGTTTGAGCATAAGGTAATCGATCTGCTTTTGCTTCCGTGGGTCCATGCCGGCAATTTTAGGGTCGATCACGTTATTTACATTTTCTACAGCCTTCAGTACGCCTTTGCCGAGATAGCGTTTCTTGTCGCCGTCCCTCAATTCAATCGCTTCCCTGCTTCCCGTTGAAGCCCCTGAAGGCACGGCAGCCCTTCCAAGGACACCATTGTCGAGCCTGACGTCTACTTCTACCGTAGGATTGCCTCTTGAATCAAGGACCTCCCTTGCCGTTATCTTTTTGATTGTTGCCATATGCCTCTTCCTCCTATAAAATGTATTTCAAGATTATTAGCCCGCCGGTTGCAAAAGCTTATTACAGACGGCAGGGTTGATGCGATGAAAAGGTCTTGTAGTTCTCCTCGGCGAATCCGCCTGAGTGCGGACGACACCTTGATATACTTTAATACTGCGCTCCGGCCTTCTTCTGAAAGACTCTGCAGGTTATATCTGCATTTATGTGTTCGGAATATAGTCCTTTGTCGCATTATAAGACTTTTCATCGTATCTACCCTGCCGTTTGTTCATGTCTATGCTCATGTACGGCTTTACAGAGACATTTTATTCTAAATCTTTTCCCTTTACAACTGTTATGTCAATACAATCCAACCGTCAATACTCCGGTTGCCCGTGGATAGACTCATTGAAGCCCGTCTGCCCTTCTCTTTCAACGTAAAAGCAAGAATTTTATCTTGCACTTGCAATACGGTTTTTTTTATAATGGTACGTTTTAAAAATCATTTTATACAGGAGGTAGTTACTATGAAGCAAGCAGTTTGGAAAACGGGGTTGATCGTATGCGTATTTGCTCTTTCACTGATCTTTGCATGTGCAAAGCCGCCGACGCAGGAAATAGCTAACGCCGAAAAGGCGATAGCCGACGCAAAAGCCAAAGAAGCGGATATGTACGTTCAGGATGTATTCACAAAGGCCCAGGATGAAATGAAAAAAGCGGGCGAGATGGTCGCGGCAAAAAAATATGACGAGGCCAAAACAGCGGCTATGGAAGCCGCAAAAATGGCCCAGCAGGCTGCATCCCTTGTTGAACAGAACAAGCAGAAAATGAAAGAAGAAATCGACGCAATGCTCCCGGATGTTCAGAAGGCTTTAGACGAAACAAAGACTCTCGCGGCAACGGCAATCAAGAAAAAAGTCGCTGCGTCAAAAGAGGAGCTTCAGTCGGCAATCGGCAAGCTTGAACTCGATATGACAAATGTGAAAGATCAGATACAGGCAGGCAAAATCCGTCAGGCCGGCGACCTTGCAAAATCGCTTTTAGAGCAGATCATCGCCCAGAAGCAGAACCTTACCGATGCGATAGGACAACCCAAGACCGCAAAGAAATAGTTCTTTCTTCTACCTCCCATGCCTCTCGTTCACAGAGGGGCATGAGAGGCAGAAAATACGTTCCCATACCGTGTTACCTTAATATCCCTATCCAGATAACAGTTACCAGCTCTTTGTTGTTAAAACTTTTCAAAGCTTTTTAAAAACCGTTGGGGCGTCAATATCTTAATGCCCATATATTCACCTACCGCCTCTATTGCCTTATCTCCGGTTACAATGACTTCCGCTTTTAATGCCATGGCGCACTCTATAAACTTATCGTCATCAGGATCATCATTA
This sequence comes from Thermodesulfovibrionales bacterium, assembly GCA_041660325.1. GTDB lineage: Bacteria > Nitrospirota > Thermodesulfovibrionia > Thermodesulfovibrionales > SM23-35 > DYFC01. The sequence continues at coordinate 17,977 of JBAZWR010000021.1, forward strand.
ACTACCTTCACTTTCGGCGTCTTTGTCGTAAACAGCATGTTGAAACCTCTTTTAAAAAGAGAAAGAAGCTCTCCCATTTCATCCTCATCCTGAAGCCCTATCCTCTGCAAAACTTCAATATATTCATCAAGGATATCCTTAGAAAGACAAAGGGTAATCTTTTCTGTCTTCCATAGATCTATAACTCTTCGCGGATTTCCGCCGAAAAAAGACGAGACAAAGATATTTGTGTCAATAACAACCTTCATCCTCGTTTTCTTCTAACTTTTTTAATTGCTTTGTCTATATCGCCGGGCTTTATGCCTCTTGACCTTAATTTTCCCCCTACTCTATTCCACAGGTCATCAATATATGACCCAATATCACGCTCTTTAATGTAATCCTCGATGAGTTCCCTGACCATCTGACTTGAGGTCTTACCCTCAACCCTCGCGAGCTTATTAAGTCTTTCCTTCATTTCAGGATCTATCCTTATCATCATCTGAGTTGACATACGCAAACCTCCATATCTGTCTCGATGTATATATTGTATATATTGTATATCATTTATTACAACCTGTCAATTTCTTGTGATTTATTTATTTTCTCTGATAGCTTTTTGAAGTATCTCAACGGAGGGGACATTCACGAGTTTCCCGGACTCATCCATGAACATCCTTCACGAGAACCCCGCAGTACCCAATGGCTGCAATTCTTTTCCGTTGATGAAGACCGAAGGAGAACCTGAAAGTCCGAGTGATGATGCCTCATCATCACTAAGTCTGTGGAAATTGACGTCTGCTTTTATGCCATCTCTTTCAAGCGCTGTGGCAATGCTCATCTTCAGGGCTTCTTCTGACTGACAGCCTTGAGATAAATAGCAATCGATTGTAAGCTGCGTTTTTCGGTCATGCATCATATTTCTGATAGTTTAACCTGAATGCATATTCCGGTGAAACCCGCCCCTCATTCCACTGCAATCCTTCCACCCAATCCGACGAGATACTGTCACAGGGTGGCAGGGGAAAAGTTAGCGGATATCTTGAACCGCGCATATATGTTTGGTCCACCGCGCTATACGTGCAGTTTGTTTGTTGACATCACCGTTTGAAGGGTCGTTCCTGATCAAAATCAGGCAGGTAATGGGCCTGACTTTCGAGTTTCTGTATAAATGCGTTCTCCAAGCCGAGTTCAAGCGCATAGTCCGTGATTTCATTATATTCGTCTTCTGTCAGGGTCCGGTTTATCTCCGGAAAATCACATGCTTTATATTGAGGAGAATACTGCGACATGATGCTGACGTGAATATCCGGCGACAGGTCCGCCAGAAAAGCGAGGCATTGCCGGCTGTTCTCCAGGTAGCCCGGCAATACAAGATGACGGACCAGCAATCCGCGCACAGCGATGCCATCGTGATCCATAACCAGGTGGCCCACCTGATTCAGCATTTCCCTGAGGACGCCGGGGACTATATCACCATAATCGTCTACTTTGGAAAACTTTTTCCCGGGTTCATTTCCCAGATATTTGATATCCGGGATATAAATATCCACAAGGCCCCTGATCTGCCGGAGCGCATCCACTGAATCATAACCATTGGAGTTATACAGAACCGGCACAACAAGCCCATTTTGCTTTGCCAATTGAATGGCGGCTGCCATCTGAAAAATCATATGTGAAGGTGAAACAAAATTGATGTTATGAGCGCCTTCATCCTGAAGCCGCAGTATCTCAGCTGCAAGCTCATCCGTAGTCAGAGTCCTGGTGCGGCCCTGCTGAAACTCCTGGCTGATCTGGTAATTCTGGCAAAACACGCAGCGGAGATTGCACCCGCTAAAAAAAATGGCGCCCGAACCATTGGTGCCGGAAATAGGGGGTTCCTCAGCAAAATGCAGGCCTGCATGGGAAATCTGAATGCCGGGACCGACCCTGCAAAAACCGGTTTCATCTTCAAGTCTGTTCACCCCGCATCTGCGTGGGCAACATTCACATTTTTCCAGTTGATCTGTTAATGATTGATTCATATAAAAACACTCACCAATTGCAAAATTTTATTACAAACGGCAGGGCTGATGCGATGAAAAGGTCTTGTAGCGACACCTTAATGTACTTTAAAGCAGTGCTACCACCTTTTTCTGAAAGATATCGCAGGGTATATCTGCATTTATGTGATCGGAATATAATCCTTTGTCGCATTATAAGACTTTTCATCGTGTCTGCCCTGCCGTTTATGCAACGGTTAGGTGGTCTTTACCTCACCCTCCGCAGGCAGAGAAACAATTAATTCTTCCTGTCGTTCAGGGATTTAAAATGCCTGCTTTGGTCTTCAATCCAAAGCTGAAAGCCTGCAGGTGAATTTCCGTAAGGGCATCCGGCATCCTCATACACTTTAAACGCCGGAGTGTTCATGCCTGATTTAAACCCTTTTATTCTTTCGACTACTCTCCGCATGGCCGTGACAAAAGACCGACGGATTTCATCAAATTGCTCATTATTATATGCTGACATGCTTATCTTCTATTTTACAGCAATGGGTGCTGTCTGTCATATTTATCATCGACTCATTTGGCATAGCTGTTTCTCCTTACAACTGCAATAAACACGACAAACAAAATCGCCGACAACCCCGCTGTTATCGCGCCGAAATAGAATGTTGCCGATGGGGAGATATGATCCCAGAGCCACCCTCCTATGATGCTTGCAGGAAACGCGGCAATTCCGACTGCTGTATTGAAGACACCAAAGGCTGTTGCCTTAAAGTCCTGAGGGATGATGGTGGCAAGAAATGCCTTTTGTATACCCTCCGTAAGCCCCATGAAGACGCCGTAAAAACCGAATAGAATCCATACGGCTCTTGCATCCTCAGCAACGGCAAAACCGTAGTAAAGAATTGCAAATAATACAAAACCGAGAAGAATCACCCTTTTTTTACCGAACCTGTCTGCCGCAATACCGGCAGGAATGGCAGACAGGGAGTAGATGAGATTGAACAGAAGGTAAAGTATGGGAATCATGACGGTCGGAATCCCAATCTGCTGCGCCCTGAGTATAAGAAACACATCACTTGAATTGCCTACGGCAAACAGGGTTGCGATTGCCACAAAAAACTTGAATCTCCAGTCAAAATGTTTCAGTGTCAGTTTTGGTCTCTCCGAATGCGGGATATAAACTCTCTTTTTCTCTGTGATAAAAAAGATAATTAAGAGTACCGCAATAGCCCCCGGGATCATGGAAAGCCAAAAGACCCATCTATAATTGTTTGAGAATAGACCAAGAAGGAAGAAAGCGAGTGCAGGCCCGACCACGGCGCCCATGGTATCCATTGAACGATGAAAACCGAATGCCCTGCCGAGATGCGTTTTTTCCGAAGACTCGGCAATGATGGCATCACGCGGCGCTGTGCGGACGCCTTTGCCGAACCTGTCTATAAAGCGTGAACCCATGACATGCTGCCAGCCCGTTGCAAGCGCAACAATCGGTCTGCTCAGAGTAGATATGCCGTAGCCGGCAGCCATGAGCCACTTGCGCTTTCCGATTCTGTCGGAGAACCAGCCTGAAAATACTTTCAACAAACTGGCAGTAGATTCTGCGATGCCTTCAATCAGACCGATTACGGATTTATTCACTCCAAGCACATTTGCAAGAAACAGCGGCACAAGGGGATAGATCATCTCGGAGCTTACGTCCATAAAAAAACTGACAAGCCCAGCGATGAAAACATTCTTTCCAAAACCAAAGAACTTTCTCTCACCCTTCATTTCATTCTCCATTACTATAATTACATTTCTTCACAGATACTGCCGGCAGGAGTCATTTTGTCTCACCGAAAACTAAAAAACTCCTGCCAAAGACACCTTCAGCAGGAGTTATCAGTCCCCATGAGTCGGAACGGTTATGGGCGAACTCCATCGCCGTTTATAAACTATCACAATTACAAATAGTATATCAAAGTTGTACTCCCATATGTATACCGAAACCTTCTGCTCATAAAATCTTGACACCATTATGGTCATATACTCATACTAATCCCGGGCATAAAATAAAAAATATGAGCAGCATATCTACCCTTGATTTTACTTAAGCTACCATGAATATCCCGCTAATAGAGATTAAGAGTGTTTTTTTACATGAAAAACGAAACTAAACAGGGCAATTTTAATACTAAATTATTCCTCTCTTTTCTCAGATTAGGCCTTACAGCTTTCGGCGGGCCTGCAATGATTGCATATATTAAAGAATTATCGGTGAATCGCAATAAATGGCTTGATGAAGCGACATTTAAGGATGGCGTTTCTCTCTGTCAATCTATACCGGGCGCAACCGCCATGCAGATGGCTGCTTATGTCGGATTGCGCTGCAATGGTTTGATAGGCGCATTGTTATCATATGCAGGATTTGGCCTTCCTGCATTTACTCTAATGCTCATACTCTCGGTCGCCTATGTTGACGCCCATGAACTTCCATTTGCTGTTTCATTGTTTAAAGGTCTTCAGGTTATCGTTGTTGCCATAATCGCAAATGCAACCTATTCCTTCGGCAAAGGCATATTAAAAAATTACAAAGAAATTCTCATAGCTCTCATATCAGCCGCTCTCTTGTGGTTAGGTGTAAGCCCTTTTGTCGTCATTATAGGCGCTGCTTTAGCGGGAACTTTATTTTTTATGAATCCTTGCTCCCCGGCGTTGCCCACACATATTGGAAGAAGGGACCAAAGGGAGTTCAAACAAGTCATGCTGCTTTTCTTCATTTTTTTCGCAGGACTTGCCGGACTTTATATTGCAAATATAAAACTCTTTAAATTGGCCACCCTCATGCTCAAAATAGACCTTTTCGCCTTCGGTGGCGGCTTCGGATCGGTGCCGTTAATGCTCCATGAAATTGTTGATGTCAGGAGATGGATAGACAGCAAGACATTCATGGATGGCATTGCCCTGGGACAGGTTACTCCGGGGCCTATCGTTATCACCGCTACCTTTGTGGGATATCTTATGTACGGGTTTGCCGGTGCTCTTGTGGCAACTGTGGCAATATTTACACCTTCTTTTCTGATACTTGCAGTCGTTACACCCTTTTTTGACAGATTGAAGACATCCAAATATTTTGTAGGAGCTACAAAAGGAATACTCGCGACTTTTGTGGGGCTGCTTTTCTATGCCACTGTAAAATTTGCATCTGCGGTGCCGTGGGACGTTGTCCGGGTATTGTTAGCTCTGGGAGCATTGACTGCCTTGATCAGAAAGATAGACATCCTGTACGTAGTGTTAGTCGGAGCGGTCATTTCAATGATCATATTTTGAAATGGATATACAAACCGGTTGGGAAAGATGCTAAACGCGAATAAAGCAGATGATCTGTCACTCGTCAATAGATTAAAAAAAGGTGATGCATCTGCTTTCGAGGAAATACTACTTAAACATGAGGACAGGATCTATAACGTCTGCAGATATATGCTCGGAAATGAAGATGACGCGGACGATGCGGCGCAGGACACATTTATCAAGGCATATCGCAACCTGAGCGATTTCAGGCCGGATTCGTCACTCTACACCTGGCTCTATCGTATTGCTGTAAATACCTGTCTCGACTATAAAAAAAGACCGTTTTTTGCAGCAATATTCAAGGCGACTCGTGAAGACGATGAGGTTGTGCGCGAGCTGCCGTCAAATGAACCCTCTCCCGAAAGGCTCTATGAATCAAAGCAGACAGGCCATGCCTTGCGGGCGGGCCTTAAACAATTATCGGAAAAGTTCAGGGCAATACTCATTTTGAAGGAAATCGAAGAGCTCTCTTATGAAGAGATTGCAGACGTTTTGGATATCTCCATAGGAACAGTAAAATCAAGGATTTCGAGGGCGAGGAAAGAATTAAAACAACAGATGAAAAAAATTATGGAACAAAAGTGAAACTGAATCGTTTAAACATTAGGAGAAGAAAATGAGATGTAAAAAGGCAAAGGTACTTATATCGCCTTATATTGACGGTGAATTATCAGAGGGAGAAAGGGAATCGTTTGAGTCTCATATGAAAGACTGCGGTAACTGCAGAGCCGAATTTGAGGAGACGCGGAATGTGCATAATCTCTTTACAGGCGCTGAGAGGTTTGGCGCCAATTATGGTTTTACCACAAGAGTCCTTGCGAATCTGGAAACAAAGACTCGCCGGAAAGAGTTGCTCGTTCCTCTGTTTACAAGGTTTGTGGGTGTAGTTGCAGTGCTTATGATAATCGGCATCGGAATTGTATCGGGCAGATTCATTGGCCGCAGTTTCTCTTTTCAGAAGCCGGGTAATATTGCAACCTTTTTTCCCCTTGATACATTCAATGCAACTCCGCCTGATTCAGTGGGAGGCGTGTATCTTGCGATGACGGAGGCAGGAAATGAGAAATAGTATTCTAAGGTTTGCCCTTGCCGCCTCCTTAATCTTGAATATCTCTATTCTCGCTACCGCCGGATACATGTATTACAAACAGTCCGATTCCTGGGTTTCTCCGTTCGGAGCCAAGATGAAGAAGGACAGATTCTTATTTGAAGAGCTTTCCTTAAGACCGGCGCAGTTAAAGACAATGAAAGAAAGGGCTATGGATTTTCGTGCAGAAATAGACAGAAGAAGAAAGGAAATAGCGGGAAAAAGGTTGGCAATGCTTAATCTCATGCGTGCGGACATTCCCAATAAAGAGGCCATAGATACGGCAATTTCTGATATAAGCAGAATGCAGGAGGAAATGCAACGGGTGGTAGCCATGCATATTCTCGAAGAGAAGGCAACTCTTGATAAAGACCGGCAGAAGAAATTTATTGATCTGATCGAAAATGCAATGACAAAAGAAGGTGGATAAGTGAAAGCGCGCGGGCGAGGATCAAGCAAATCATCGGTTCCGCTCTATCGGAGTCTTATCAGCAAGGCAATATAGGGGGTCAAAATAGATGAGATTATCCGGCAGGAAGAAGGCAGTCGGTGTTGCTATCGGTATTTTTATCATAATATTGTTGGGCTATCGCGTGTTCTGGTATAGGCCGCCGGTGACAGTAATAGTGGTTAAAAAAGTAGAGATCCAAGGCAAAGTCCATGGGCCGGGAACTGTGCAATCCAGGGTGGGGGTAACGGTGAGCGCCAAGATCACTGGAATTCTGGAAAAACTTTATGCTGATCAGGGAAAGCGGGTGAAAAAAGGACAGCTTCTGGCTGAACTGGACATATCTGAACTTAAGGCCAGAGCCGCGTCTGCCAGGGCAGCGGAGAACCGTGCCCGGCATGACCTCAATCGTGCTAAGGCCGCTATACAAAAGTCCGAGGCAAACTTGGGATTAGCACAAAGCAACTACCGGCGGAATCTGGAGTTATTGAAGCCAGGCTATATTTCACAGGCAGACTTTGACAATACAAAAGCTGCGCTCAAGGTAGCAGAGAGTGAAGTCAATTCGTCTCAATCCGATGTAGAGGCTTTGCAGGCGCAAGTTGCCCAGGCAGAATCGGAAACTCATGCGGCTGAGGCGGTATTTGCCTATACCCGCATCCTTGCTCCCATGGATGGTTTAATTACCGTGCGCAAGTCTGAGGTCGGGGATACAGTAGCTCCCGGCACACCTATCTTTCAAATGGTGGATCATCAAATCTGGGCGGCCTCCTGGATTGATGAGACCAAAGTGGCGCAACTGCGGGAAGGACAGAAGGCGTCAATCAAACTACGCTCGGGCCGGGTTTTTCAGGGTGAAGTTGTTCGTCTCAATAAGGAGGCAGACACCGTTACCCGTGAATTGGAAGTCGACGTGAAATTCGACACCCTGCCAAACCCGTTAGTCATCGGAGAAGAAACCGAGGTTGACATTGATACAGGCAGCCAGACCGCTCCGGCTGTCCCTTTATCTGCCATCGTGGAAAGGAATGGATCCAAAGGAGTATTAGTAGTTTCCAATGGATTAACGAATTTCCGTGCTGTTACTCTGGGATTGCAGGGCTTACAACGGGCTGCTGTCGTGGACGGTCTCAAGGAAGGAGAAATGGTAATACTTAATCCTGCTGGGATTGAAACGGGTAAAAAAGTAAGACCGGAAACTAAGACCGATACAGCGAAGAAGAACCAATGAGATTAATGAGTTTTTTAAACTCGTATCTGAGATTTTTTAAGAATCAAATTGTCATTGCCTGTGCAGAGGATCGATGGACTTAGCAGTTTATGACCTGAAGCTTCATAGAGGCCGTTTTATTGCGACGGTTCTTGGAGTGGGTCTGCTGTTTACCATCGTACTTGCCATGAACGGCCTTTACCGAGGCAATATCAACGAGGGCCTCGCCCTCATCAAAGCTACAAACCCCGACCTATGGGTTGTGGAAAGATATCGGGGCGGACCTTTTAACGAACAATCTACCCTTCCCGAATTTTATCATTACAGTGTCAAAGCGATGCCCGGAGTGGAAAAGGCCGGTCCTTTTATCTACTATACCGTAGAAAGGCCGATAAGCGGCAAAAGCCGGCATTTCAGCATCGTCGGCTACGATGTCTTCGGTGGTCTGGGAGGGCCGCAAAAGATTTATGCAGGGAGAAATATCGAGCAGGCACATTACGAAATGGTCGCTCATCCAAAATTGGGTGTACGCCTCGGTGATAGGATCCCCTTGGGCCTTCATACTTATACAGTGGTAGGCTTGACCAAAGAGGCTGTCTCTTCTGATGGTGAGGCTTTGGTTTATTTATCCCTGCCGGACGCACAGGAGGTGCTCTATCAGAGAGACAATGAAGAGGTGCGCAGCCAGCGTGAAAGACTTCTTCGGACACTCTCCGGACAGAGCTATTTATCACCCGTTCAGGCGGAGAAGCTGCTCCCAAAATTACAGCCCGATACGCACATCATCAATGCCATCCTGGTTCGGCTAAAACCCGGAGCAGACCACACTGAGGTAGCCGGCAGGATTGAGAAGTGGCTCTATCTCTCCGCTTTCAGCACAGAGGAAGAGCTTCAACTGATGTTGAAAGGACGGTTGGCCAGCATGACCAAACAGCTCCTGCTTTTCAGAACCTTACTGCTTATCATCTCTGTAGTCATAGTCTCTCTGGTGGTCTATACATTTACTATGGAAAAAATCCGAAGCATAGCTGTGATGAAACTCATCGGCGCTCCTAATTGGGAAATCATCCGGTTGGTTATGGAGCAGTCCCTCCTATTAACAATCGGCGCATTTTTATTCGGATTGGCTTTGATCCACAATACTTACCAGCTATTCCCCAGGACATTATTGCTGGTTCCCGGCGATGACATACTAACATTTATCGTGGCTTTTGCGGGCGGTATAATCGCCAGTATTTTAGGACTGTGGCATGCATTGAAAATCCAACCTGCCATGGCCTTGGGTGGCTAATGGAAATCCTCAGAATTGAAGGGCTGTCCAAGATTTTCGGCTCCGGTCATCTGGAAGTCCGGGCACTGGAAGATATAAATCTATCGGTTTCAGAGGGTGATCTCGTGGCGTTGCTTGGTCCAAGCGGGTCCGGTAAGACCACATTGCTTCTGTGCATTAGTCTGATTTTGGACCCTACGGAAGGCAAAATTGTTTTTGACGGTCAGACGATTTTTCAGAAAAATGGCTGGGCAGGCGTGGACATACGACGCATACGCCGGGAAAAAATAGGCTTCATCTTCCAGACCCACAATCTGATTCCCTTTCTCACGGCCAAGCAAAATGTGCTTTTCCCTTTGAGTCTCATAGGCCTCAGGAAAGAAGAAGCTGAAAGCCGGGCGATGGAGCTTCTGAAATATATGGAAATTGCCGACAGGGCAGACTATCTGCCGGCCCTTCTTTCGGGGGGGGAGCAGCAGCGGGTAGCAGTCGCCCGTGCTTTGGCCAACAACGCGAAACTCATACTGGCTGACGAACCTACCGCCTCGTTGGATACCTCAAGAGGCAAGAAGGTCATGGAATTGTTAAAAAAGATAGCTAAGGAAAACCGGTCCGCAATAATAGTGGTGACCCATGATGTCCGGATGATCGAGGGCTTTGACTACGTTTATCAGTTAAAAGACGGGCGCATAATCGACGAGAAGACAAACTTAGCGCAAAAGTGAACCGGCAAGATACGGATTCGCGATATCAAAAATCTCCTGGACTTCTTCTCATTTAATCCTTTCAAAGGCCATCTGAAACTTAAATTTGCATTCTCTCATGATTATAGAAATAGAGCGCCGATG
>JBAZWR010000022.1:0-28118 GCA_041660325.1 Thermodesulfovibrionales bacterium
GTGTGCTCTTCCGATCTTTATGATAACTATAAGCTCCAAATAGGCAAAACCCCTTTGATACTTATGAAGGAGATTTTGAGCGCCCAATGGATATTTGTAGTGGCCGGAGGGTTCCTGGTAGTCGTACTTTCCATGTTTCTCACCCACCGTTTTGCAGGACCCATCTTCAGGTTTGAAAAATCAATCGAGGAAATGACGAAGGGAAACCTTAACTTCCGGATATATCTGAGGGCGAAAGATGAAGGGAAAGAACTCGCTGAAAAAATAAATATTCTTATCGATATGCTTTCGTCAAACATAAAAGAAATGAGACGCCTTTCGGAAGAGGTGAACAATAAGCTGACGGACGCCAATAACTCGCTCAAGGAAAACAAGGAAGATAAAGAAACCGCTCTCGATATTGAAATTGCAGGCGACTTAAACAGGAGACTACACGAAATACTTCGGAAATATACGGTTAAAGACGATAAATAGACCTCGTTGATTAGATATCATATAAGGCCGATATGCATGAAAATATCCATAAAATTGTTCTTTCCGGTCTTCTTGTTTTTATCTTCTCCTCCGTATCTTTTGCCTATGAGCTAAAGTCCGGATACACTACCATTAGCTATACCGGCGATGATCAGATACGGAGATTCAACAAGGAAATCTCTCTTGGAAGCCTGTCTTATCTGCTGAAGAGTAAAACCTCTGTTACGGCCGAAGACGAGGTTAAGAATAAAATGGACGTCCTGATAGAAAGGGTCGAAACCATCCTTGAGATGTATCCGAAAGAACTCAAGTTCAACATTGCGCTACTTTCTTCGGACGATGAAGTTCGGAATGTATTCAGAAAAAAATACGGCAGAACCGTAGATTATGTAGCGTTTTATTCTCCGAGAGATAAAACGATATATGTCTCGGTCAAGGATATAGAGTTAGGAATTCTTGCCCATGAGATTGCACATGTAATCATTGATTTTTATTACGGCATGTCTACGCCGACAAAAATACACGAGGTACTCGCACAGTACGTTGAGAACCACCTGAAAGACTGATACAACAAAATGCGATTGATGAAAGGCTAAAATCCCGACGAACTGAGGGTTCTCCCTCCGCGTTCTCCTCCGGGCAGCTTGACCTCTATCGGCGTCAGGCCTGCGCCCAAGGGAGAGGAATAACCGAGGCCCGTCTCAAGAACTTTGGCAACAGCTGCAGGATCGGCCCCCGCCTCTAAAGCGCATCTGGAACAGACGTCGGAGGTGGCGCCGGCTTCAAGCGCGCCGGTTATGATCTGATCGAGACTTCCCTTTGCTTCAATGGCGCACCTGACTACAAGACAGGCATCGTGCCCGAGTTGTATGCTTGCCTTTGTAATCTCTTTAGTATTCATACCGTCTGAAAGGAGCTTTTTGACTACGGTACAAATGTCTCTTGTTTCCTTATATTTTTTATCGACGCCGTCTTTTACAGTCTCTTCTGAAAAGGCAACGGTCACTAATGATACGATCAAAACCCCGATCAAAGCCGTTATGGCAATACATTTTTTCATTTTTTTATCTCCTATTCTTTTTGTATCAAAATAAGCGCATTTTGTCAAGAAAAATCCTTTTTCTAACGAATTTTGCTTTATCTTGCTATAATACTAAAAAATGTACTTATCTGAATTTTTAAAACGACAGCCATGATAAACAAAGAAGAAATCCTTTCATTTTTCAGAGAAAAGACAAGGAAGCCCCTTCCCTTTAAGGAGATCGCCTCTCTGCTGGATCTCGGTCACAAAGAGGCAAAGGGACTGAAAAGAATCCTGCGGAGTCTGGTCCAATCCGGAGACATTGTGCTTACACGGAAGGGTTTGTTCGGCCCTGCCGAGGACATGAACCTCGCCAACGCCAACGGTTACTTTGAGTCCCACAGGGAAGGTTACGGCTTTGTGATTATGGAGAAACCCGGAGAGCGTGACCTGTTCATCCCTGGATGGGCGACGATGGGGGCTATGAACAACGACAGGGTACTTGTACGGACCGAAAACCGGCAAAAGCGGGAAGGCCGGATTATCAGGATTCTTGAAAGGGTCCACACCAGGATAGCAGGGAAACTTGAAGTCTCACGAACAGGTTTGTATGTTAAGCCTAAAAATAAAGCTATCCATTTTGACCTGCTTATACAGCTAAAAGACCGGGGCGGAGCTAAAAACGGCGATGTGGTAATTGCCGAGATCATGAGTCATCCGGGTGACGGGAAACCGCCGACCGGAAGGATCGTTAAGGTACTTGGGAAACCCGAAGAGCCTAAAGCGGAGGTAGAAGCCATTCTCGACGAGTTTAACCTTCCGGGGAGGTTCCCGCAGAACGTTCATGATGAGGCAAAGCTCCTCCACCGTCTGAAAACTGATGAAACTCCTAAAACCCAACGGAGGAAAGATTTAAGAGCGCTTCCTACCGTTACGATTGACGGCGAGAGGGCAAAGGATTTTGACGATGCAATCTCAATAAAGATTGCGCCGCACGGTTATACTCTATATGTCCATATTGCCGACGTCGGATTCTATATAGACTGGGATTCTCAGATAGACCTCGAAGCCCGCAAGAGGGGGACCAGCGTCTATTTCCCGGACAGAGTTATCCCTATGCTTCCGAAAGAACTCTCCGAAGAGCTGTGCAGCCTCAAGCCGGGTGAAGAACGGTTTGCCTTTACGGTCGAGCTGGACTTTGACCGCGACGGCAACAGGCTTTCCTCCAAATTCTACCCGAGCGTTATTTACAGCGACGAAAGGATGACGTATACGTCGGTGAGAAAAATCCTTATTGACAACGACAGGTACGAACGCGGGAAATATGATTATCTCCTCCGGCATTTTGAATTGATGGGAGAACTGTGCAGTATCCTCAGGAGCAAAAGGCTTCTGAGGGGAAGCCTTGATTTTGACCTCCCCGAACCCGAGGTGCTGCTCGACTTGCAGGGGAAGCCGGAAGCGATCCTGTCGGCGGAAAGAAATTATGCGCACATTATTATTGAAGAGTTTATGGTTGCGGCCAATGAAGCCGTTGCCGAATATCTGAGCGGACTGGAGATACCGTCGCTTTACAGGGTGCATGAGGAGCCTGACGCCATGAAGCTTGATGATATAACCGGAGTCGTTAAAACAGTTTACAAAATGAAACAGCCTTTGAAGCCGAAAGATTTTCCCGACATCCTGAAAGCCGTCAAAGGCAAGCCCGAAGAAGAGATCATCCATTATATGATCTTGCGGAGCCTCAAACAGGCGCGTTATTCAAACATCAATGCGGGGCACTTCGGTCTTGCATCAAAGTGTTATACCCACTTTACATCTCCGATACGGCGCTATCCGGATCTCGTAGTTCACCGGATTCTAAGAGAGGTCCTGCACAAAAAATATCTTTCGGATAAAAGAATTCGCGAACTCAAAAAGATATTGCCGGATATCGCCTTTCATTCATCACAAAAGGAACGCAATGCGGACAAAGCCGAGAGGGTGGTCATCGACGCCATGAGAGTATGGTTTATGCGGGACAAGGTCGGCGACGAGTTTGAGGCAAAGATAGTGAATGTCAACGCTTACGGCTTAAAGGTCAGGCTGAAAGATTTCTTTGTCGAAGGCTTTCTGCATTTATCACAAATGACGGACGACTTTTATCAGTTCAACGAGCGCACGCTGAGTCTCGTCGGAAGGCACACAAAACGCGCCTTCGCAATCGGCAAAGAACTGAAGGTCAGAATAGACAAAGTCGATATGGAAGAGCGGGAGATTCTTGTGGATGTTGTTGATTGACCCGAAAAAGACAATTAAGCGGCAGGGGGGCGTGATATTTCACTACCCCCCCCTGTTTTTAAATTTACGGTATAACCTTATTCAGCGGATATTCGACTATGGCGGATGCCCCCGCCATTTTAAGTTTCGGGATAATCTCGCGGACAAGCTTTTCGTTTATCATTACTTCGAGTGCATACCAGCCTTCGTCCGACAATGCGGAGATGGTGGGAGAATGCATGGCCGACAACAGGGTCATGACGCGCTTTAATGATTTTGCGGAGACATTCATTTTCAGGCCGACCTTTTCTTCCGCGGCGAGCGCGCCTCTCAGTAGCAGGACTATGTTCTCCATCTTCTGCTTTTTCCATTTGTCCTGCCATGCCTTTTTATTGGCGACGAACCTTGTGCTTGATTCAAGGATAGTCTCTACAATCCTGAGGTTGTTCGCTCTTAATGATGTTCCCGTTTCGGTGAGTTCGACTATTGCGTCGGCAAGGTGCGGCGGTTTTACCTCCGTGGCGCCCCATGAAAAATCAATGTCCGCCCTGACGCCTTTTGATTTCAGGTATCTCTTTGTGAAACCCACCAGTTCCGTTGCAATGCGTTTCCCGTTCAAATCCTTAACGGTCTTGATCTTTGAATCGTTCGGGACCGCGATCACCCACTTCACCGGTCTGAGTCCTTCCTTGGCATAGATCAGTTCGGCAACCTCGTGCACGTCTGCGTTCTGTTCCATGATCCAGTCTTTGCCGGTAAGTCCGCAGTCTATGATGCCGTTCTCGACATATCCCGCCATCTCCTGGGCCCTGATGAGCATCGCCTCTATCTCCGTGTCGTCAAAAGACGGATAGTAAGAACGGCTTGATACGCTGATATGATAGCCGGCCTTTCTGAAAAGTTTTAATGTCGATTCCTGAAGACTCCCCTTGGGAAGTCCGATTCTCAATATTTTGCCCATAACTTTTTCCTTTCTTTCGGATATTTGTTTTAAAAGCTTATGATATAATATGCATATTAGTTAAATATGATAAGTAGCCCGTTCATTATTCATTCGCGAACACAATCAGAAAAACGCAATTTGAAGAATTCGGCTACATACGTTTAATTCAGGATTTATATTTTACCATATCAATACTATTGCTACAATGCCGGTCAATTTTACATCTCTGTCCGATACCCTCAGGGAAGGACTAAAACAGTCCCGCGTCTACAACCTTACAGGCTCGTCTGCGGCGCTCCTTTTTGCCCTGTATGACAAACCGTTCCTCGCCGTTGAATCGAATGAAGAACTTGCCGGGGAGCTTCACAGGGACGTCAACTTTTACAGAGAAGCATTAAAAAAAGGCCCGGTCAAGTTTCTGCCCGAACCTGACGGGCCGGCCCTTTCAGGCGAGAGGGCAAAGGCTATACATTCCCTTGGCCGGGAGGGTTCCCTCGTCTCTTCGGTGAGAAATCTGGCGTCCTCCGTATGGACGGATGAAGAGATGCCGCGCAGGGTCATACACCTCTGCAAAGGCATGGAAATCGCGCGGGAAAATATCGAAAAAGTTCTTTATGAATCGGGGTACGGTCAAGTTTCCCTGGTTTCGGAAAAAGGTGAATTCAGCCGCAGGGGATGGCTTCTTGACGTATTCCCTTCGACATCTGAAACCCCTTTCAGAATCGAATTTTTCGGCGATGAAATAGACGGCATAAAATCTTTTGACGTCGATACCCAGAGGTCGATCGAAAACATATCCGAACTCCATATTTATCCGGCAAAAGATCCGGCGGCCGGGACTATGTTGGCGGAATTCATGTCCGGCAGAAAATTCTTTTTCTCCGATTCTATTCAGGAACGGGAAGACCTTTCCGGCGATATAACATATTTCTCAAGGTTCTCTATTCAGGGTAACGGATATGATGCAGGACTTCTTTCCCTCAAGGGACTCGGTCTGCTGCCTGAAGAGAGGAAAAGTATTGATGATCTTCCCGGGTCTCTTAAAAATATCCAAAAGGAAATCAGCATCAGAATTGTTTCCCCTTCAAAAGGCCAGGCTGAAAGACTGAAAGATATTCTCAGGGACGGAGGGATTGTCTGCCCCGTTATCGACAAAACGGATATCTTTAAATACGAAGGCAACATTTCGATAACCGTAGGCGACCTGTCCTCGGGACTCTATCTGACGGATATCCTGATCCTCACGGAAAAAGAGATATTCGGCGACAGGCCGCATTACAGGGCCATGAGGAAGTCAAAGATATCGGGGCTCCTGACCTCTCTTGATGATCTGAGGCCCGGCGATTTTGTAGTCCATAAAGACCACGGAATAGGGAGATTCACGGGACTCGTTCAGCAAAACATCGAAGGTGTTAAAGAAGATCTGCTTCTAATCGAATACGACGGCGGCAGATTGTATATCCCTCTGGGGTCTATCAATAAGATCAATAAATATCATGCCGAAGAAGGGATTGTCCCCAAGGTTGACCGCATCGGAGGAAAAACCTGGCAGCGGACAAAAGATAAGGTCGGAAGGAAGGTCCGGGACATAGCTGAAAAGCTGGTCAAACTGTATGCCGAAAGAGAAGTCAGCAAGGGATACTCCTTCAGTCAGGACACCGAACTGCACAGGGAATTCGCCGGCTTCTTTCCTTATGAGGAAACCCCTGATCAGCTAAAGGCAATAGAAGATATTAAAACGGATATGGAATCGGAAAAACCCATGGACAGGCTTGTCTGCGGCGATGTGGGCTACGGCAAAACGGAAGTCGCCATACGGGCCGCCTTCAAGGCGGTATATGACGGGCTGCAGGTCGCGGTGCTCGTGCCTACGACAATTCTCTGCGAGCAGCATTACAGGACGTTCAGGACGAGGTTTTCAGGATTCCCCATACATATTGATTATCTGAGCAGATTCAAATCAATAAAAGAACGGAAGGAAACCATAAAGGCTTTACCGTCCGGCGATACGGATATCATTATCGGGACACACGGGCTTTTAAGCAAAGATATCCATTTTCATAAACTCGGACTGCTCGTCATCGACGAAGAGCACAGATTCGGGGTCAGGCAGAAAGAGAAGATAAAGGAACTGAAAAGCGGCGTTGACGTCGTCACTCTCACTGCAACACCCATTCCGCGGACACTCTCTATGGCTCTGTCGGACATAAGAGATTTAAGCGTCATAGAAACGCCCCCTGAGGACAGGCTTGCAGTAAAGACTATCGTGTCCGTCTTCAATGAATCCCTTATAAAAGAGGCCATTACAAGGGAACTTGAAAGAAACGGGCAGGTCTTTTTTGTACACAACAGGATAAAAGATATTTACGGACTGGCCGATTACCTCACAAGGCTTATGCCTTCAATAAAAATTGCCGTTGCTCACGGGCAGATGCCGGAGAGAGAACTCGAAAAAGCGATGCTGCATTTTTATGACCGCACTATTGATATCCTTTTGTCTACGGCCATCATCGGTTCGGGGCTTGATGTGCCGACGGCAAACACGATCATCATCGACAGGGCCGACACCATGGGTCTTGCAGACCTCTATCAGCTCAGAGGCCGCGTTGGACGAGGCAATGTAAGGGCCTATGCATATTTCCTCATACCCGGAGAGGATATAATTACGGAGGAAGCAAAAAAGAGGCTCCAGGCGATACAGGACATGAGCTATCTCGGCGCAGGTTTCAGACTCGCCCTGAAAGACCTCGAAATCAGGGGGGCGGGAAACCTGCTCGGCGCCGAACAGTCGGGACATATCCATGAGGTCGGGTTTGATCTTTATATGGAGATGCTCGAAAAAGCGGTTGCAGAACTGAAAGGCATTAAGATCGAGGAAGAGTTTGAGCCTTCAATACACCTGAGGGCCAATGCCTTTATCCCGGAAGATTATATAGATGATATTACCCTGAGGCTGAGTCTCTACAGAAAGATCGCGTCCGCGAAGTCGCCGGACGCATTGAAATCTATCGGGTCGGAAATGCAGGACCGGTTCGGGGACGTCCCGCAGGAGGCAAAGAATCTCCTCAATATCATGGAGTTGAAAATCCTGGCGAGGAAACTGCTCATTACAAAAATGCAGGACATGCAGGGGACCATAACGGTACTCTTTTCACATGATACAAAAGTGGAGCCTGAAGATATCTTTGCGCTCGGGAACAAAACGGACGGCAAAATGAAATTTCTTCCCGACGGTTTTGAGATCAACCTGAAAGGCTTTGAATGGGAAAAAGTTTACGGCGCAATCTCTTCCCTCTTTACTTGTTTACTCAATTCTGATAACTTTAATAAGGCACAACATATTCCCCAAGGAGAATAAAGAGTTGAAATATACTTATCTCAAAAAGACAAAAAAAACATCGATAAAGGCAGGGAGAAAAGTTTTTATTTCATTCAGATTCATTCTTTGCAGTATTATAGTCCTGTTCCTCTGTTCCTGTGCAGGCAGCGCCTCGAAAGATGAAATCCACAAGGCCAACTATCATTATCAGATAGGCGTTTCTTATCTCAATGACAATAATATCCAGCCTGCTTTCGTTGAATTCCAAAAGGCACTGAAGCTCAACCCTTATGACAAGGACATCCATAATGCCCTCGGGATCCTCTATCTTTTGAAACTCGAAAATTATCCCGAGGCGGTATATCATTTCAAAGAGTCCCTTGATATTGATAGGACCTTCTCCGAGGCGTCAAACAACCTCGGCAATGCTTATGCCAATATGGGGAAATTCCCTGAAGCGATTGAATCCTACAAAAAGGCGATATCGAACCCCCAGTATAAAAATGCGGCCATGGCATTACATAATCTGGGCATGGTATACTACAGACTTTCCAGATACGATGAAGCCCTGGATGCCTTCAAAGAAGCGCTTAAGAGATTTTCCAGTTTCCATCTGCCCTATTACGGCTTAGCGCTCTGCTACAATGCCAAAGCTCAGTACGGCGACGCCGCTATTGCGATGACGCGGGCAATAGAGCTTGATCCTCTTTATAAAGGGAACAAGGATAAGGCGCTGGACGACCTGAAAGAAAAAAAAATAAGAGCAAAAGGCATAGAAGAAAAAGACATAAACGATTATCTTGATATTCTCAAGTATTAATTTTCTATTCGGGGCGTAGCGCAGCCTGGTAGCGCACCTGCTTTGGGAGCAGGGTGCCGGAGGTTCAAATCCTCTCGCCCCGACCAAATTATCCGGCATTATTTAGATATAATTTCATCTGCACTGTTACTATCATACTTTGATCAACAGATACGTCGATAATCACGCCCCCCTTTTCCATTAAGTTTATACCTTTTCACATATGCTAAAATAGTCGTCGATTATGTATAACCGCAACGATGAACTTAATGTCCTGAATACTTTGAAAACCGTCTTCGGGTTTCAGGCATTCCGCCCCAATCAGGAGGGTATTATCGGAAGCATACTGAACGGGCAGGATGTTTTTGCGGTGATGCCTACGGGCGGCGGGAAGTCTCTCTGCTACCAGTTGCCCGCAATGATGATGGAAGGCGCTACCGTTGTTATAAGCCCCCTGATCTCCCTTATGAAAGACCAGGTTGACGCCGCGCTTGAAAACGGTATAACAGCCGCATTCATGAACAGCTCTTTAAATTCTCAGGAGATTGCCGATGTATACCGAAGGATTAAATACAATAAAATAAAGCTGCTGTACATATCGCCCGAACGTTTTGCCATGCCGCATTTTTTTGAAACATTGAAGGGCGTTTCGATTTCACTCTTTGCGATAGACGAAGCGCACTGTGTTTCCGAGTGGGGTCACGATTTCCGTCCGGACTATCTGGGTCTGTCTATTATTCCAAAAACGTTCCCGGATGTTCCGGTTGCAGCCTTTACTGCAACAGCCACCCGCAAGGTCCAGGAAGATATTATCGGAAAGCTCGGGCTCCGGTCTCCTGAAATCATCCGCGCGTCGTTCAACCGCCCCAACCTTTTCTATCAGGTAACAAGGAAATCGAAGGCGGATTTGCAAATACTCGAATTCCTCGGAGAGCATCCCGGCGAGTCCGGCATCATTTACCGCACAACCCGCGATTCCGTTACGGACACCGCCGGGTTCCTTGTATCCAGGGGTATAAAGGCATTGCCCTATCATGCAGGTCTGACGGCAGAGGAGCGGACAAATAATCAGGAGGCATTCAACAGGGATGAGATATCCGTAATCGTGGCTACTATCGCCTTCGGCATGGGGATAGACAAATCAAATGTGCGTTTCATTATACATGCCGACCTGCCCAAAAATATCGAGAGTTATTATCAGGAAACCGGCCGGGCCGGCCGCGACGGAGAACCTGCCGATTGTATGCTACTCTTCAGCAGGGGAGACATCCCCAGGATACGCTATTTCATCGATCAGATAACCGACGAACAGGAACGCTCTGTTGCCGTTGAGAAACTTAACCGGATGGCGGGGTTTGCCGGGCACAACGTGTGCAGGCGGAAACAGCTTTTGAACTTTTTCGGTGAAGAGTATCCCGCAGACAACTGCGGCGCCTGCGATATCTGTTCAGGGGTCGTTGAACAAATAGATGTTACCGTCGATGCGCGGATCGTAATGTCGGCGATATCAAGGACCCAACAGAGATTCGGCTCGGGTCATATTACCGATATTGTTACAGGCGCCGATACAAAGCGCATTCGCGAGCTTCGGCACAACGAGGTCAAGACTTACGGCGCCGGCAAAAATAAAGATAAAAAGTATTGGAGATTTATTATTGACGAACTTCTCGCACAAGGCGCTTTGCAGCAGGATGGAGACCGTTACCCCGTACTGAAGCTGACTGAAAAAGGCTTGAAAATACTCTTTGGTAACGAGCAGATTTACGCCTTAAAGAGAGAAGAGTCCATAAAATCAAAAAGACGGCAGCTTAAAGATATGGGGTCCGAAGAGTATGACCCCGCTCTTTTTGAAAGACTGCGTGCCGTACGGAAAACCTTTGCGGATGAGCAGCAGGTCCCTCCCTTTGTCGTATTTTCCGACAAAACACTTCACGAGATGTGCAGATACTATCCCGTTACCTCGGCGGATATGAGAAATATCAGCGGCGTCGGCGACGCCAAGCTCGAACGGTATGGAGAGTATTTCATCCGGGAGATACAAAAATACCTCGATGATAATCCCGATATTTCAGCCTCCGGCATACAACCCGCGCATTCGGAAAACAGGCCGTCCGACAAGAAGAAAAAGGGAGAAACGGTCGAGAAGACATATGAACTATACAGGGAAGGTTTATCATTAGAGGATATGTCAAAACAACGGAATCTTGCTCCATCCACCATTGCGGTCCATCTTGAACGCCTGATACAAAACGGTTACGATATTGATATGAGCAGGTTCATTGATCCTTTAAAGCTGCAGGAAATCGAGGAGCTTTTTTTGAAGCTGAGGCAATGGGCATTGCGTCCCGTCATAGAGAACTCGAACGGCAAGGTAAGTTACGAAGAGGCCCGGCTGGCAAGAGCTTATATGTTAAACAGGGGACGGGATTAGCCAAAATGGTTCTTAAAATCGGCAACACCAACCGGGGATAGAGTATTTGAGCGGTTTTTTTTGCCGATAGTCAAATAAGGCATATGAAAATAAAGAGGCAAAAGCCTCGCAGGGAGGAACGACCGAGAATGAGCGAAAATATTCTATCCTCGGTTCAATCAGAAAAATTTGCGGATAATTCTGGTTAAAACAATAATACCAATATGGATGGAACTACATTAGATATTATTCATAGGGTGCATGAACTTTTTAAGGCGAGAGGGTTGACTCTCTCCGTAGCCGAATCCTGTACGGGCGGGCTTATCAGTCATTATGTAACGCATCTCCCCGGGGCAAGCGCTTTTTTTAAGGCCGGGGTTATATCTTATTCTGCGGAAATGAAAATAAAGATTTTGGGCGTCTCTTCCGATATTATTTCATCATCCGGCGTTGTCAGCGAGCAGACTGCAAGAGAAATGGCTGAAAAGTTGAGGCTCTTAACAGGCACCGATATTTCCGTTTCGACCACCGGCAATCTCGGCCCTGATGTGCTTGAAGGGAAAGAAACAGGGCTTATATATGTTGCCGTGAGCAAAGAAGGCCGGACCTTTGCAAAGGAGTTGAGATTGAGAGGCAACAGGGAAGAGAACAAGGAAGAGGCTGCGCTGGAGGCTTTGAGATTTCTGATCGAGATTGCAGAGAAGTTATGACAGTCAAATTGACGGACAACATTAAACACGAAATAGAAAAACTTGTTAAGGACCTGAATTACCATACTTACCGTTACTATGTCCTTGACTCGCCGGTCGTATCGGATGAAGAATATGATAAGCTTTATTTTCGATTAAGGAAGCTGGAAGAGCAATATCACTATATCCCGCCGGATTCGCCTACGCAGAGAGTCGGCGCCCCTCCGCTTGACAAGTTCGAGAAGGTAAAACATACCGAGCCTATGCTTTCCCTCGACAATGCCTTTTCATCCAATGATATGGAGGAGTTTGATAAAAGGATCAAGAAGCTGCTCAAATCTGATGAAGATATTGAGTATACCGTCGAGCCTAAATATGACGGTCTTGCTATCGAATTGACATATAAAGACGGCCTCCTTTACAAAGCCTCTACAAGAGGCGACGGTTATGAGGGCGAAGACGTCACCACGAATATCAGAACTCTCAAGTCCGTGCCGATAAAGATCGGCGAGGCCCTACGAATCCCCGATGAAATCGACATCCGGGGCGAAGTCTATATGGACATCAAAGACTTTGAGAGCTTAAACAGAGAAAGGGAAAAAAAAGGCGAACCGTCTTTTGCAAATCCAAGGAATGCCGCAGCCGGATCAATACGTCAGCTTGATTCATCTATTACCGCAGCGCGCAGACTTCACCTCGCCTGCTACGGAACAGGCTCGAAGAAAGGGATAGATTTCAAAAGCCAGTCGGATCTCATCGAATGGCTTGGGAAGGCCGGATTCCCTGTGCCTGCTGCAGTTAAGATCGTTAAGGGCATTGATAAAGTTATCGGGGCCGTCAAAGAGCTTGAGGAACTGCGTAAAAGTTTTTCTTTTGAGACCGACGGGGCCGTGGTAAAGGTGAATGACTTTGCCTTGCAGAGATTGTTAGGCATGAAGACAAGAGAACCACGCTGGGCCATAGCATATAAATTCGCGGCGCATCAGGGCATTACCAGGATAAAAGATATTCAGGGCAGCGTCGGCAGGACCGGCGTTATAACTCCTTTTGCTATCTTTGAACCCGTCAGGATAGGAGGCGTTACGGTTTCACGTTCAACACTGCATAACTGGGACGAAATGGAAAGAAAGGATATCCGGATAGGCGATACCGTTGTTGTTGAAAGGGCCGGCGATGTTATCCCGCATGTAATTGCCGTAATCAAAGATAAAAGGACCGGAGGAGAGAGACCTTTCACGGTCCCTGATAAATGCCCAGTTTGCGGGTCTAAAGTTGTTAGAGAAGAAGGCGAGGTTGCGGTCAGGTGCATCGGCCTGAACTGTCCGGCACAGGTCCGGGAGAAGATATTCCATTTTGCCTCAAGGGGCGCATTGGATATAGAGGGCCTTGGCGAGAAAAATGTCGAGCTATTCTATTCTCAGGGGCTTGTACATAATTTTGTCGATTTGTTTAAATTAAAAAAAGGAGACCTCCTGGACCTTCCGAGATTTGCTGAAAAGTCGGCGCAGAATCTTATAGACGCCGTCGAAAAGGCAAAGGATATCACCCTCGCAAGGTTCCTCTTTGCGCTTGGCATATTGCAAGTCGGGGAATATGCCTCAAAACTCCTCGCGCGGAATTTTGAAAACCTTGAAGACCTTTATCATGTGAAAGCGGAACGGATTTTACGGATAAAACAGATGGGTGAAAAAATCGCCTGTTCGGTTTCCGACTTTTTCAACGACCCGGAAAACCTGCATACCTTAAAAACGCTGCAATCATTAGGACTGAAAATAGCGAATCCGGATTTTGAAGGCAAGGCAAAAGGCAAAAGACCGCTTGAAGGACTTACTTTTGTTATTACCGGCACACTGCCGCAACCGAGGAACGAGGTCGAAGAATTGATCGAAAGCCTCGGCGGACATGCCGCATCATCGGTCTCGAAAAGCACCGGCTATGTTGTTGTCGGAACGGAACCCGGCTCTAAACTTCAAAAGGCCCGGACACTCGGGGTAAAGACCATCTCTTATGACGAACTACTGAGGCTTATAGAGCGGCAGAAGGGAGATTTTAAGGACTAATATGAAAAAATTTATTGCGATTTTAGCGGTTTTTTTGTTGTCGGCCTTCCAGCTGAATGGTTGCGCATCGGTTAAATCCCAATTCGATTTTCAGACTAAAGAGAGCAAGGGGATGTTTGGCGGATGTCTTTCAGGAGTCATAATCGGGGGAATTGCTTCAGGCAACGTATTCGGCGCTTTGCTCGGCGGTATGGTGGGAACGGCTCTTGGCACTTTTACCGGTCAGTACCTTGATAAAAAAGTCGCGTCAAGGGAAGATGCTCTTTTGAAATATGCATTAAGGGACGATGAAAAAAAGCTTTTTATTGAAAATTCTTCAACCGTCCCTGACGCTGCCGTAACCGGGTCAACGGTAAATACCGGAGTGCAATACACGGTTCTCGCCCCCGCCGATATCAAACAAATAAAAATTACAGAAACAAGAATGCTTTTCAATGAAAAAGAAGGATGGATAAAATTAGCGGAAAGGCAAGTCGCAAGGACGCAGGGGACGTATAGCTCCGTCTTTAGTTTCACCATTCCGAAGAGGATATCAAAAGGAGATGCCGTAATAGTCACTATTATTTCAAATGATAAACAGACTGAAAAAAGATTATCTTCCCTGAAAATTAGTTGAATATATTCCCGCTTTCTCACAAACAAAGCCTGCTATGCGGCGAGCCTCTGACGTCAGCTATTTCACGATCCTCTTCCTCATAAGCCTGAAGGGGTGGGGAGCGAGCAGTATTACTGCGGCAGCCACCCAAACAATATCCCATATGCAGGAAGCCGGTTCCCCTGTTGCAAGACTTCTGCAGATATTGACGAGATGATATAACGGCGTGAAGAAGGCGATCTTTGCGACAACAGGGGACAGATTATCTAAAGGGAAGAATATACCCGAGAAAAGGAACATGGGCGTCATGAACAGCGTGTAGAAATAATTAAATGAATCTATGCCGGGGACCACGGATACGAATATGACCGATATCTCGGCAAAGATCAGACCGGTCATGAAAAGGACGGGAATAGTAAATATTATCAACGGGGAATCGACAAGCCCGAACAGAGATATTACGATTATTATTGTCATTCCGTAAAGCAGGCTCTTCGTTGCGCCCCACATCAGCTCACCCGCCACAAGGTCGTCGATATTTACAGGCGTCGCGAGTATGGCGTCGAAGGTCTTCTGAAAGGTCATCCTGACATAAGTTCCATAGGTGCATTCGTAGATGGCTGCAAACATTGAGGAAGATGCGATGATGCCCGGAGCGATGAATTTGATATACGGCACTCCGTTTATTTGCTGCACAAAGGCGCCGAGTCCGAACCCCATGGCCGTAAGATACAGTATGGGTTCGATGAAGTTAAGGGCGATGCTTGATTTATACAGTTTTGTATAAACCGTGAAATTTCTCTGCCAGACCCTGAATGCCCGCTTAATGTTCAAATGACCCTCTCGATAAGCTGCCTGCCGGTAAGCTTAAGATAAACATCCTCCAGGTGGCCCCCGTGCAAGCTCATTAGTCTCGAAGGAGTATCGATAGTGATTATCTTGCCGGAATCCATAATCGCAACCCTGTCGCACATCCGTTCAGCCTCTTCCATATAATGCGTCGTTAGCAGGAGCGTCGTCTTCTTTGCCTTCAGGCTGTTCAGCTTTTCCCATACAGACCTCCTGCTGTGGGGATCAAGGCCGGTAGTCGGTTCATCGAGGATCAATATCTCGGGATTATTTATCAATGACCGTGCAAGTATGAGCCTCCTCTTCATGCCGCCTGAAAGGTCGCCTATCTTTACGGGCGCCTTTTCCTTTAAATCAACGAATTCGAGAAGCTCACATGCAAGCGGAGAAGAACTCTCTTTGGGTATATTAAAATACCTCGCATAGACAATAAGGTTTTCGAAAACCGAAAGGTCGGGGTCAAGATTGTCCTCCTGCGGCATAACGCCTATGCGAGCCTTTATTGCGCTTGGATTTTCTCTTACATCCATACCGAATACCTTCACCTCTCCGGAACCAGGGGGCATGAAACAGTAAATGATGCGCATGACCGTTGTCTTCCCCGCGCCGTTCGGTCCAAGGAAACCGAAGCATTCACCCTTTACTATCTCAAAATCTATCGCATCCACCGCTTTGAGCTCGCCGTAATACTTCGTAAGACCTTTTGCCGTGATGATGTTCATAAGATTAATTGTAACATGAAGTTTTATGAAGACCATACCTTTTGACAAATATAGCGTATAAGGGTTATTTTTATAATATGAATATGCGAGGTCATAATATTTCAGGATGTATCTGTTTGTTTGTCCTTATCTTCATCTTCTCCTGTGCGCCGAAGGAGATACAGCCGCCTTCGAGACAGGCAAAGGTTGCCGTAGTTCTCGGCGCAGGCGCATCAAAGGGCTTCGCGCACATCGGTGTGCTCAAGGTGCTTGAATCCAACAAAATACCGGTGCATATGATAGTCGGCACCAGCGCGGGCAGTTTTGTAGGTTCCCTATACGCCTACGGGTTTAACGCCTTTGAGCTTCAGAAGCTTTCCTTTGCGCTCCAAAAGGATGATGTCGTAGATTTAACTATTCCGGACAACGGTTTTATAAAAGGAGAAAAGCTCGAAGGTTATATTAATTATATTCTGAGGAACACTCCCATCGAAAAGCTGAGGATCCCTTTTTATGCCGTTGCAACCGATATTCAGACCGGCAGAGAAGTCGTGTTCGGAAGCGGCAATACTGGAACTGCCGTAAGGGCAAGTTGTTCGATCCCCGGCATATTTGTACCGCCCGTTATCTCGGGTAAAATGTATGTTGACGGCGGCGTAGTAAGCCCTGTAGCCGTTGACGCTGCGAAGAGATATGGGGCTGACATAGTTATTGCCGTAGACATATCAAGTGACGTTGAATCGGCAATGCCTACAGGCACAATCGATACGATCCTTCAGTCAATCGGCATCATGTATTCAAAACTCTCGGCCATTCAGCTTGCAAAGGCGGATGTTGTTATCAAACCGAAAGTCGGGTATATCGGAAGCTCCGATTTCTCGAAAAGGCATGAGGCGGTCCTTGAAGGAGAAAAGGCGGCTATCGAGGCATTGCCGAAGATACTGGGGATAATAAATAAACTAAAACAGGAAGGCCGGCTGAATTAGCTCGCCGCTTGCAAAAACTTATTACAAACGGCAGAAAAAAGAAATACCTGTGGGCAGGGTTTTATTCGAGCAGATTCTTGTAGAGGTATGAAGTGTCCGTAAAACGCCGTGACCTCGTCAAATGGTTTGAAGAAAACGGTTTCTATCTCTAACGTCCCCAAATTTATATAACTTTACGTCAGGGGATATTGCACCGCAGACTGTTTTTTTTTAAAACCTGTTGCAGGGCCGGAGGGATATCTGCTCAAGACTTTTTTCGTCTGCTTCTTCGAGATATTCTTTCAGAGGGAATTTCTTACCGCAATCCATGCAGTTGAAGGATATGACCCTTCAACCGACAACCAGCTTGATCTTCCCGCCGCAGGTTCTACATTTCATATTATTTAATATAACCTGAAACGGGCCTTAAATCCAAACGAAAAATGAACGGAAACAGCTTATGGTATATTAATACATGATGACGCCGGGAGAAGAAAAGGCATGGGAGATACTCTC
Organism: Thermodesulfovibrionales bacterium; assembly: GCA_041660325.1. Classification (GTDB taxonomy): domain Bacteria; phylum Nitrospirota; class Thermodesulfovibrionia; order Thermodesulfovibrionales; family SM23-35; genus DYFC01. The sequence continues at coordinate 17,601 of JBAZWR010000022.1, forward strand.
AGGACTCGAGCCGTCGGTCGTATGCAGGAACGCCTCCGCTACCTATGATGAGGCAAACAGTTATTATATTGTAAGGTCATTCTGTTGCGATTTTATTGTAAAACCTAAAGAAAGGATAATCTTTAATGATTCTCCTCAGGGGGATATCCTTCTAAAGAAATATCCTTATTTTTTTATTCACTCCTGTCTATGGCACCTGATTCACGCAAAGGACATCCCTTTAACAGGGAGGCTTGTAAAGCCGGCAGATGTAAAGGGAGGGGATTTGTTTTTCAGAGGGAGCCACATCCTTCCCCTTGATGGTCTCGCGAAAAGATATGGGGAGGACAGGCAGTCCTTCCTGAAAAAGGGGGATGAACTTTGCGCAGAGGTGTTGAACTATGGCGATGCTTCTGTAAGGCTTCAACCTATGCCGAAAATACCGGCAACCTTGATCCTGTGGCTTAAGGATGAGGAATTCCCGGCACGGGCAGATCTGCTTTTTGATTCCTCCTGTGAACTGCAGGTCCCGATTGATATTATCTGGTCTATAGCAATGATGAGCACACTGGTAATGCTGTGAGCCTGAAGCTGAAGGAAAAAGCGGACGTCCTTTTATCAAAAGAAAAGGGTACCGTCTATAAAGATCCCGGCGGCAAGATAGCGATTGCCCTTGTTTATCCGAACACCTACCATGTCGGCATGTCAAATCTCGGATTTCAGGGCATTTACGGACTGCTGAATAGCATAAACGATGTGCTTTGCGAAAGGGTTTTTCTGCCTGATGACAAAGATATCGATGAATATGTCAGGACGGGAACGGAGATCTTTTCAATGGAATCCAAAAAACCTCTGAACCGTTTTGACGTCGTCGCCTTTTCAGTCTCTTTCGAGAATGATTATCCCAATATCCTGAAAATCCTCGAGCTGTCAAAAATCCCTTTCAGGACCTCGGAAAGAAGCAGCCGTCATCCCCTTGTCATAATTGGAGGGGTATGCGCCTTTTTAAACCCCGAACCCGTTGCCGGCTTCTTTGATATCTGTTTTATCGGTGAAGCCGATGAAATGCTGCCGGAATTTATCGATATATGCAGATCATGTTCCGACAGAAACGACCTTTTAAAGCAGGCCGCAACAATCGAAGGAGTTTATGTCCCAAAATATTACGCTATTTCGTATGACGACGCCGGCAAAATAACTGCGAGACGGAATTCGGCGGATGCTCCTGTGAGCATTGCAAGACGTTATCTTGAAGACCTGTCAGGCTCAACGATCAAAACCTCGATCATTACGGAGGATACGGAATTTTCGGATGTGTATCTGATCGAAGCGATGCGGGGCTGCCCCTGGAACTGCCGGTTTTGCGCGGTTGGGAAAATTTACAACCCTCCAAGGAAAAAAGGCCTTCAGAAAATTCGGGAGGAGATTCAGTCAGGGCTGGCTAAGACAAAAAGGATCGGGATCATCGGCCCTTCCCTCTCGGATTATCCGCACATGAAAGATGTCCTGCAGATCCCGGGAGTCGACTTTTCGATTACTTCATTAAGGGCGGGCAAGAAAAGCGCCGAACTGGTAAGCCTTATGAAGGGCCATAAGAGCGTCTCCATAGCGCCTGAGGCAGGCACTGAGAGGCTGCGCAAAGTCATTAATAAAAAAGTCACGGAGGAAGATATCCTCTTCACGTCCGAACTCCTGTTTGCCGAGGGGATAGAAACATTACGGCTTTATTTTATGGTCGGCCTCCCGACGGAAACGAGGCAGGATATAGAAGGCATCATCAGCCTTGTGAAAAAAATAAGGTCCATATCATTAAAAAGATATATTGCCCTGAGCATAAGCACCTTTGTACCCAAGCCGTTTACGCCGTTTCAATGGCATCCTATGGCGGACCCTCAAGAGGTAAAGGAACGGCTGAAGGTGATTAAAAAGGAGATATCGTGGATAAAAGGAGTCAAGGTATTCCACGATGTTCCGAAATACGCCTATATGCAGGGTTTGTTCGCGCTCGGCGACAAACGGGTTTCGCGGGTACTCGAAGAGATGCAGAGAACGCGGGACTGGATGAGAGCTGCCGAATCAGCCGGACTTAACAAGGATTTCTATATCTTCAGAAAAAAAGAATATGAAGAAATCCTGCCCTGGGATTTCATTGATATGGGAATTGCCAAAGAAACGCTATGGGAAGAGTATCAAAAGGCATTATCAGATAATATAGATTAGCCGAGACAGGTTAACCCAAAAACTGCGTATGTCCAAAATAAATTTATTTCAGACATACGCAGTTTCTCTGATAGTTTAATCGCGTTTTTTTGGCTCAAAAGAAATAATGATGCCTATCAGTCGCATGAAATGAGCGGTCCCGAGAGCTTTCGGGACCGCTCAATACTATTTCGACGTATAGGCGGACATAAGGGAAAAGATAGCAAAATTATTTTTCAAGTTAATATAACCGCTTTATGGCATTATGCTTCTCCTTGTAAATCATGTGACCGTTATTGTCCAGCATCTTATGAAGCCTTTCCCTTTCCCTTTCGGTTAACTTGCCGTCAGCCTTTAGACGGGTTTCTTCCGCCCTTATCCAATTCAAATTGTCCTGTAATATTCCGGCCTCAGTGCTTGTAAGATTACCTGAAGCAATTCCCTGGTCGATCCTCTGCTGCTGTTTTGTGATCCTTTCCTGAATCTTAGGGTCATATGTGTTTCCGGCAAGAATACTGCCGGCAGACAAAATGACGACTAAGCTTGCAACTACAATGAAAACCCAAACCTTTTTCATATAAACCTCCTTTTTATATTCTAATAAAAAAATTTTACATTACTTTTCTTTGGATATCAACTCGGCAGTTGTAAAAATTGATTACATAATTCCTTTCAGGACTTCTTCTTCAATATGCCTGGAAACCTGTTCCGGCTGAGATTTATGCTTCCCGTATATCAAGAGCAGTCTCTCTGCATATTCCCCGGCATTTTTGTACCCGGACTTTCCGGCCTTACGGATAATTTCCCAGTCGCCGGTTTCGGTAAATTCCAGGAATGCCCCTACCATTTCAGGGAATATGATTTTTCTAAAGCCGCTGAGGAATACATTATAGAAGCCGAGAGATCCCGCTTTCCGGTTATCTATAATATATCCGAGCATTCCTTTTTCAGCGGTATCCGAAAGGATGTCTTTGACCGCACGGGCAAAGACTTCCGCCTGACTGTGCGGGAGACTTGAGAGAAAGACCTTCCATACTTCCCCGAGTTTTCTTCCTTCATATGCCTCGCCCAACTCGTGATAAATATAGGTCTCCGCTTCAGAGCGGGCAATCCGTGTGATCCCGTCATACATTTCCTCGTTTATCTCGTTCTCTTGCGTAATGCCGTATTGTGAAAATGCAAAAGAAAGTTTGCATTTGGTTTTCTTGTGCCTCAGTTCCTCAAATCTGTTCCAGAGCAGAAGGCGCGTCAGATCGAGCCTTGCGATTACTACATTGTTCTGCAGCATGGCAGGATAATCGGACAGGTCCCGGGCATATTCATTCCCGGCGATATAAACATCAAATCCGTCTATTTTTTTATGAGATATTATGTCGGTCATAAAGAAAATCGGCTTCATGTAAAGACCGTACCCCGCGCCGTAAAGCAGCCCTGTTTTATTCAATGCCGCATTGATCTTTTCGACCTCGAAAGGGCTGTAAACATCGCCGTTTACGGCAATATCTTTAAAATCACTGCCCTCAATGTCCCTCCAGAGGGTTTCCCTTTCGGATATCCATTCGCCTACGTCTTTTTGCAGAATCCGTTCCCACGGTTTCAGTCTCTTTTCAACACGATACAATTCCCGCAGTCTCAAAAGGAGGCCGCAGAGAGAAAACGATCCCCAGTATTTCGCATCCGAAATATTGCAGTTTGTTTTGATCTGCGAAGATACTTTTTGAATATCTATCATTTCCATTTCTTATGATATTTTAACTTAAACGTTGTAAAACAAGTTCTCAATTTGAAAGGCAGGCATGATAAAAAAGCTTTTAGGTTCTCCTCGGCGAATCGGCCTGAATGCGGACGACTCCATAATGCACTATTAACACTGTTCGATATGCATCTATCTGAAAAGCACATCAGATTAAAAGCGCCGTCAGGTGAATATGGATTATATTTTGTCGCATTCTAAAGGGTTTTTTATCATGCCTGCCTTTCATTCTATGCAACTGATGCGTTAAATCATGCTATGATATCACAAAAACAGGTAATGCCTGTCACTGTTAAAAGGAACCCATTCCATGCCTTTGATGACGGTTGAGAGATCAAAAAGAGCAAAATTTATTTTTCTCATCGGTCTTTTCATCACCCTGCTGTTTACCGCCCTTATGGCGATTGAACTTACTCCCCTTGAAATTCTTGAGGACAAGGTGTACGACCTGCGGTTCAAAATGATGGGCAGGACAAAAGCTCCGGACAATATCGTTATTGCGGCAATTGATGAGAAGAGCATTGAAAAACTGGGCAGATGGCCCTGGGGCAGGGACAGGATTGCGCAGCTTCTGAACAGGCTTACAAAGGCCGAGGCGGAGCTTGTAGTCTTCGATATTTTTATGCCTGAATCGGAGAAGCACGATGTTATACTCGCAAAAGCGGTAAAAGACGCCGGCAATGTTTTACTCCCTCTTGTATTTTCTTTTGATATATCCCAGACCGCAAGGCAAAATGAACACATCAACTATTCGGCAGTGCAAATCCAAAACCCCGAAAAATACAACAAATACGCTCCGATCAGCGCCTCAGGCGTGCTAGCTCCCGTACTGGTTCTTATGCAGGAATCAATGGCAATCGGACATATTAATATGAAACCCGATGACAATGACGGCACGTTGCGGTGGGAAATGATGGCGATAGAATATAAAGGTTATCTGTATCCTTCCCTCGACGTCCTGACCGCGGCAGTCTATCTCGGCATACCTCATGAAAAGGTTATTGTAAAGGCGACCGAAGGCGTCCGGCTAAGCGGGAAAAGATACATCCCGACGGACATACGCGGCAGAGGGTTGATCTACTACTATGGCCCTTCTTTTACCTTCAGGCATTTCTCGATATCGGATATTATAGACGGCAAAGTCGGCGCTGAAGATCTTCAGGGGAAGATCGTTCTCGTCGGCGCTACGGCTATGGGAATTTACGACCTCAGAGTGACGCCGTTTTCACCTGCGATGCCTGGAGTGGAAAAACACGCAAACGTCATTGCTTCCATACTCGAAAAAAAGTTCCTGCAGAAAGCGCCTCTGCACATAAATATAATCATACTGTTACTATCCGGACTTTTCATAACATTTGTTGTCGGCAGGTTTAAGGCAAGTATTTCATTCGTCATTACATCGTGTGTTATTATGTCGCTTTTGGCCCTCAGCTATTATCTGTTTGCATCCATGGGCGTCTGGACATACGTCGCCTATCCATCCATTACAATCCTCCTCATTTTTGCAAACGGAACGGCTTACAGCCAAGCAGTTGAAGAAACCTATGCGCGCAAGATCAAGGCAATGTTTTCAAGTTACGTTACCGAACGGGTCGTGAACGAATTAATCAGAAATCCCGGCATGGCCAAACTCGGAGGGGAAAGAAAAGATGTGACCATCCTTTTTGCGGATGTCAAGGGCTTCACATCATTTTCGGAGAGCCATTCTCCTGAAGAGGTCGTGCCGATATTAAATGAATACCTCGGCGCCATGACGGATATTATTCTCAAATGGGAGGGGACTGTGGATAAGTTTATGGGCGACGCCATCCTTGCCTTCTGGGGCGCTCCCATGAAGCAGGAAAACCACGCGGAACTGGCGATTAAATGTTCCTTGCACATGCTCGGCAAGCTGAAGGAACTCCAGGAGAAGTGGAAAGCGGAAGGGAAGCCCCCACTTGATGCGGGGATTGGAATAAACACCGGCGAGGTCATTGTGGGAAACATCGGGGCAGAGGGCAGGAAAATGGATTACACCGTTATCGGAGACCATGTGAATCTGGCCTCACGGGTAGAGGCACTGACAAGAAAGTACAATGCCAACATACTGGTAACCGAGTTCACCATGCAAGCGATACATGAAGCCATAGAGTCAGGAAGGATAGGCCATATAGAGGCAACAGGGCTTGAAAAGGTCATTGTGAAAGGGAAAGAAAACGCGGTAGGCATTTTTGAGATCAAAATACTTGACCACAGCGACAAAACCGTGATCACTGAATGCAAAGAAGGAGAAGCGGTAAGGTTTAAGGAGAAATAGGGCATTAAAATAGCAGGAGAGGTGGGACGCCTGTCCTGCTATTTTGCTTTTCTATACCGGTTCAAAGATAATCTCTATGTCGTAATTGCTCAATATCTGCTTTAATGTAATGATCGTTACAGCCCCGATGGATTTGCCGTTGATTTTAATATCCTTTATTTTGTATCCTGTATCAGGCTTGATCTTCAGGACGAGTTTTGTACCGTATTCAAAAGACCCTCCACAGGCATTCCCTTCACAGGAGATGCCGCTGCCTGTTATTGTGCCGTTGCCCCCGGTCTTATGGATCGTAGCAGTAAAGGTTTCTTTTGCAAAGGAAGCCGTGACTGAACAGCTTTCTGTTATATGCCCGGTCGTATAAGTCATTTCCGAAGCCGCAGACAGTTTCTTTTTCTTCTTTTTCTTTTTCTTTACCGCTGCCGTATAAGGCTCGCCTCCGCAGCCGGATACGGACTGGATATGATATCCGTTATCCGCTTTGACGGAGAAGGATACCGTATCGCCATAATTTACTATCCAGCTCGTAGGGCTTATGCTGCCGCCTGGGCCTGCGGATGTCGAAACGGTGTAAACATTAAGTGTAAAGATAGCAGTGCATGTTATATCAGCATTCACAGTAACCTGTCCGTCAGAGCAGTCCGGGTCACCACTCCAGCCCGTAAAGATCGAGCCTGGATTTGCCGTGGCTGTGAGGTCAACAACTGTTCCATTATTATAAGTCCCAGCGCCTGTCACCGTGCCATCGCCTGTGCCTGTTTTAGTAACATTGAGGGTATATGTCCCCGCGTCCTGGATAACAGTAAAAACCTGTCCGTCAATGGTTATTGTTCCCTGCCGTGCACTGCCGGTGTTGGGAGACACATCATAGGTTACTGTTCCTGTTACATTGCCTGTTTCACCGGGAATACTCTCCGGCACATTTGTTATCCATGATGAAGTACTATTCGCAGTCCAGAAACAACCCGATAAGGAAGTGAGCACATTGAAACTGAAGCCTGTCCCCCCTGCTGCAGTGACCTGCTGACTCATCGGCGAGAGATATGTACATGGTCCGCCAAAAGCGCCCATATCATTTCTCGTGCCGTCGTAATCATTATATTGAGGAGCCGGGTTGCCCGCGTCGATGCAAGGTGAATCGCCTAAGAGATGAAAATCACCACCGAGTGCGAGATTGACAAAACGTGGGGGTGAAGAAATATTGCCGTTACTGCCGGTTTGCGAAGTATAATTGACATAATCCCCTCCGTCTCCATTATTGTAAACATCGTTGTACTCAATTATCGGGGTTGGAGAACTATTCCCGGCAATAACATGAATCCCTGCATATGAATATCCGGTGATGATATTGTTGCGAATAACCGGAGCGGTAGCCATATTTCCGATATAGATCCCTTGCTCGTCATTGATCGAAATAAGAGCATTGTTCTGGATAGTCGGTGTGGGCGCTGATCCGGAAGGATTCCATACCATGATACCATACTGTGTATTCATGATTATGCAATTCTGGATTATGGCGGTGTTGTCGGTTGCTCCCTGAAAGACCACTCCGCGGTCCACGCCTTGGTCAGGCTGATTAACCGTAATTCGGAAACCTTTAAGAACGGCATTCAGGACGCTGTCAAATAGCACGACACCATCAATGGAGGCAGTTCCCACAATCGATGTATACGCAGGGTTCTCTCCTATAACGCTTACACCGCTTTTCATTATTAAATTTTCATTGTACACACCAGCTGCAACGCTCACTGCGTCGCCGGAGCCGGCAACATTAACGGCATGTTGAATAGTTGCAAAAGGCTGAGCTATGGACCCGGTATTTGAATCACTTCCAAATGTAGGTTGTGCGACATAATAGGTGACCGCATAAGCTTTTTCTATGTATCCGGACAATGCAATCACACTTAAAAATAAAGCTACCACCCCTGCGGTGTTCGAAATTATTTGTTTCCTATTCATTGCAGTACCCTCCCGGTATCATAGCTCTGTTATCTTCTTTAAAAGAAACAACCTGAATATTATTCAATCGTGTATGAAATACTATTTCACAATGCCCGATGCAGTTCCCGACAGGTTTCCCGAGTTTGTGCCTGTGAGAGTTCCCGCTCCCGCGCCTCTGAAAGTCACCGGGCCATTATACGATCCCCCGCTCAAAGTTCCCGTACCGTTCTTAATGGCAGATGTCCAGGTATTGTTCGATGAATTCCACCTTGTGAACTGGAAGTCGGCGCTTATGCCGTCTCCGTTGCTGATTGCAATCACATTATCCGCATTGGTAATACTGCCCGCTGAAAGAAATCCGTTACTGAAGTCATATTGACCCGTCACATCATTCGTTGCCCAGATGCCCGGCTTTTCACCGGTCGAAGGAGCAAAGAAAGCAACATTATTCATCATAACGCTTACATAGTCAATGGAACTATCAGACCCTGCGATCAGGGAACCCGACAGGTTCGTCCTGCCGACCTCAAAGGCCGGTATGTTCATTTGCTGAAGTTTGCTTCTTCCGCCCGCGTCTCCGGCCATCTGGAGGAATCTGTTCGTCTCTAACCATACGCCTTCGGTAACGGCCTGCCAGGTGTGGTCGGCCGGGTTAAAGGTCCCGTTTGTCTCGCCGATATAAATTCCGGTTGCAGGCGCGGATGTCCGCGCATCAGCCCAGTATCCTGCTGCTGTTGCAGTTACCACGTTTGATGACCATTGGCTGCCGGTCAAGTCCGCATCGAATATATATCCGGCGCCGTAAGAGCCGCTGACGGAAAGGGTCCATGCATTAGTCATGGCCTCTCCATAGGTCCCGCCCAGTATCATCTGCGAGATACCCCAGTCTGAATGACCTGTGATGTTCATTGAATTATAGGTTCCGGAGGCTGTAGCGCTTCCGGCGCCGCTTACCGCAAAGGAACCCGTTATAATGCTGTTATAGAAATCTTCGGGACTGATCGTATCCGTGCCCATCTGTATGGGATACAATCCTCCGTTCATCGAGAGAGCGTTGCCGCTGATCGTCCCGGTGAAATTCCCCCTCAGAAATCCGATATGCCCCAACGGGTCTATATACAATCCGGTGAACATAGCATTGCTTGCGCTATTGATTTCCCTCCCGCCTATAAATCCGCGGTAAGCTCCGCCGTCGGATGTAGTGTTTGTAGAATCGGCACTGTTGAAACTATGGATATTGTTTTCGAACCAGATATGAGGAAGAGAGCTGTTTGCCAAATATGTACCGTTAATCCGGGCAGCTGCCTGAGCCACCTCTGTTGCAGTCCATAGTGTCGATGTGCCCTGCATAACGGCATTCAATGTCCCGTCAGTGATTTCGGGATACCTGCTCCAGATGCTTGTGTCGAAACCGCTCATAAACTTCCCGGGATGAGGCAAAGGGGGTTCGGGGTTGAGAGGGAAGTTATCGGTAAAAGGGATCATAAGCGGTATATCGGTAATATTCGTCGGGGTTTCATTCAGGGCAATAGTTTCCGGACTGACGGGCGGACTACTGCCGTCAGGGACTATTCCTCTATCGGCAACTAAGAGTTCGGTTGCAGTTTCAGGAAATGTTTTGGATACCGGCACATTCGGCGCCGTTTCCTTTTCAAATATCTTTATTTCAGTATCCGAAGCCTTTCTCGGTTGCTGCGGAATCAATACTCCCGTCACGGTCACTATGTAATTCGGAGGCATACATATGACGGTTTCCGGCGCCTTTAAATTGGAAACACATACATTGCCCTCTTTTAAAAGGACCGTTGTCACATTACGGTCATAAGCGACATGGAATTCGGTGCCCCTGACTCCCGCAACCGCGTTGGGAGTCCGGATCTCAAATCGGTTTGCGTCCGGCGCAAGGGAGATGCGCTTTGTTACGTTCTTGTCCACAACAGCCTTCACCTGGCCCCGTGAAAGTTTTATCACACTTTTGCTTGTATCGCCGGTGTAGTATTCGCTGATGTCGATTCTGCTCCTCTGGGCGATCTGCAGGACCGTATTATCTTTAAAGATGATCTCGGCCTTTGAAGCGCTTTTTGTCCTGACGATATCTTTGGGATATACCTGGTCCTGCGCCTTGACCGTTATAGCCGGGAAAGCGCCTTCCCTGAGGATATCGACTTTGCCTTCGACATGTGAAAATTTGCCCACGGCTTCGGCAGCCATTGCAAAAGAACTGAAGAAGAAGAAATTTGAGATGAGAAGAATGGAGCAGATTAGGAATGTATGAAACATACAGAAAATCCCCGGCCTGAACACTTTATCCTGTCTCTTAAACTTTATCATGACCTTTCTCCTTAGAATCTGT
>JBAZWR010000023.1:0-27319 GCA_041660325.1 Thermodesulfovibrionales bacterium
GGCACTACCGTAGAGGTTTTAGAAAATTACTTAATCCGGACCCCGAAACTTGAAACCCGAAACTTGATCTATGCCTGCGGCCCAAAGCCGATGCTTGAAGCCGTATCAAAGATCGCGCTTGAGAAGGGATTAAAGGGATATGTTTCGCTTGAGGAAAATATGGGGTGCGGATTCGGGGCATGCCTTGGATGCGCAATAAAAGTCAGGAACAAAGAGCAGAGAGCAAAGGGGAGGAAAAATAAAGGCGCCGGCGACGAATTTGTTTATAAAAGGGTGTGCAAAGAAGGGCCGGTTTTTCCCATAGAGGACATTATTTGGGAAACTTGAATGTTACAGAAGAATGGAAAATTAAGTATATTTCCTGCAACGGACGGATGAAGTAATGGATTTGACGGTTGATATAGGCAGTCTGAAACTGAAAAACCCTGTTATGACCGCCTCAGGGACTTTCGGGTATGGCGAGGAATATGCCGAGTTTGTTGATTTGAACATGCTCGGCGCAGTTGTGGTTAAGGGAATTTCGCTGGAGCCTATGCAAGGGAACCCTTCTCCAAGGATATGCGAAACCGCCTGCGGGATGCTGAATGCAATCGGCCTGCAGAATGTGGGACTGAAAAGCTTCCTGAAAGACAAATTGCCCTATCTGAAAAATTTTGATACTAAGATTATCGTAAATATCCTTGGTAAAAATTTTCAGGAATATGTCAGACTCTCGAAATCTCTTGATGATGCAGGTGTCGATGCAATAGAGTTGAACGTGTCCTGCCCTAATGTTAAAAAAGGCGGGATTGCTTTCGGCACGGACAAAAAAATGCTCGCAAAGCTTATCACAAAAGTGAAACAATCCGTCAGCAGCGCAACAGTCATTGCAAAATTGTCGCCCAATGTATCGAATATTCCGGACATTGCAAAAACAGCTGAAGACTCCGGAAGCGACGCTATATCGTTGATCAATACTATACCCGGAATGGCAATAGATATAGAAACCCGGAGGCCGAAGCTTGCCAATATAACCGGCGGGCTTTCAGGCCCGGCAATAAAACCTATAGCCTTGAGAATGGTATGGGAGGCTTCAGGAGCGGTCGGGATTCCGGTGATCGGCGTCGGCGGGATTATAAATGCCGATGACGCAATCGAGTTCATGCTCGCCGGCGCTGCGGCAATACAGGTGGGCACAGGGAACTTTCTGAATCCGCGGGCAACTTCCGACATCATTGAAGGCATTCAACTATATTTGAAAAGAAAAGCGATCCATGATATAAAAAAGGTCATAGGGAGCATTAACCGATTAGTTTTATAAAGAAAGGTTGAATCGTTCAGGTAAATGGAGCAGCGCCCTGTCATAACTTTAACAACCGACTTCGGCTATAAGGACCCTTTTGTGGGGATCATGAAAGGGGTCATCCTCAATATAAACCCGCTGGCAAACATCATTGATCTTACCCACGGTATAAGCCCCCAGAATATCATGGAAGCCGCCTTTGCCATTGAAACAAGCTTTAAATACTTCCCGTACAAAGCAATCAATGCCGTGGTTGTAGATCCCGGGGTCGGTTCTATCCGAAAGCCGATCCTCGTAGCAACGGACCGTCATTATTTCGTAGGCCCCGACAACGGCGTTTTTACCCGCGTGTATGCTCTGGCCGAAAGCGTTCAGGTAATTCATATTACATCCGAACATTATTTCCTGCCCGGGAAAGGCGCGACATTTCACGGTCGGGATGTATTTGCTCCCGTAGCAGCCTGGCTTTCAAGGGGTATAGATATACTAAATTTTGGGGAACCTATCACTGATTATGTGACGCTCCCCATACCGGTCCCGGCGTCGCCATCAAAGAATATTATCGAAGGAGAAGTCATCTATATAGACCGTTTCGGAAATCTGACAACGAATATCCACCATTTAAAAATGGATGAGTTTACCCTCGGCAATACAGGCAAGCAGCCGAAAATCATTATAAACGGCAAAGAAGCGCCCCTGAAAAACTTCTTTTCGGAGGCAACAGACGGAGGGCTCTATTCATTGATCAACAGCTTCGGCTACCTTGAGTTGTTCGTCAACAGCGGCAACGCAGCCCTTATCTTCGGCCTTGATGTGGGAAACAAGGTCGGCGTTGTATTGACCTGATCCCTGCCGGATTCTTTTTTGCGAATTAACCCGAAAAATGCAATTAGACTGTCATAGAAACTACGGACGTCTAAAATAAATTTATTTTAGGCGTCCGCAGTTTTTGGGTTAACTCCCGGGAGTTGTTGTATAATAATTCCATGCTTCTTGTGGCTCTTACGGGAAATTACGGCATGGGGAAGAGTGCCCTTCTGAACATGTTCGGAAAACTTGGAGCGCATACAATCGATTCGGACGAGGTCGTCGGATCACTTCTGAAAGAGCAAAAAGTTCTCGACAAAATAAGAGATATTCTGGGTGCGGAGGTATTTGATCCGGAAGGCGGCCTGGACAGAAAAAAGGTCGCAGATGCGATTTTCAAGGACTCTGCCCTAAGAGCTTCACTTGAAAACCTGCTTCATCCGCTTGTCTTCGACGGAATAGATGCGGTCATTGCCCAAAGAGAAGGAGAAGACGCCATAATGGTAGTCGAAATACCTCTTCTTTTTGAGAGAGGATATGAGAAGAAATTCAACAGAACGATTACGGTCTTTACGGATGAGGCCACCGCGTTGGCGCGTCTTGAGAAGAAAGGGATCGGACGCCCGGAGGCATTGCAGAGACTGAGGGCGCAGATCCCGATACTTGACAAAATCGGGAAATCCGACTTTGTGATAGACAACAACGGCTCTCCCGAAGATGCCATGTCCGGCGTCAAACGGATTTACGAAAGGCTTTTGAAAGAGGTATGAGATGGAGATTATCAAGGATATTGTTTCACTGAAAAAGAGTTATCCGAATACGGTTTTGACTATAGGCAATTATGACGGCGTGCATCTCGGCCACCAGAAGATACTCTCGATGGTCGGGAAAAAAGCCGAAGAGATCGGCGGCACATCCATGGTTATGACCTTTGATCCTCATCCGGTGAAGGTCATTGCGCCGGAGAAAAACGTGAAACTCCTCACTACCCCTGAAGAGAAAGCCCGGCTGATAGCAAAAATGGGGATCGATGTGCTGCTTTTTATTACCTTCACAAAAGGATTCTCCCAAATCGCGCCTGATGAATTCATAAGTGAAATACTTGTTAAAAAACTGAACATCAGAGAGGTCATCGTAGGGGCAAACTATTCCTTTGGAAAAAGCAAAAAGGGGAATATAGATCTGCTGCGCAAGAGGGGCAAGGAGTTCGGCTTCCACGCCACGGCAGTCCAGGATGTAATGCTCCACGGGAACATTGTCAGCAGCAGCAGCATCAGAAGCCTGCTTCTGAAAGGAGCGGTGCAGGATGTTATCACGTATCTGGGTAGGGCTTATTCAATACTCGGCACGGTAATTAAGGGAAAAGGCCGGGGCAAGAGCATCCTCAACATACCGACCGCGAATATAACCTCCCCTGTGGAGATTGCGCCGAAGGAAGGCGTTTACGCCGTTAGAGTCGGATATAAGGGGAGCATCTATGACGGCGTGGCAAACATCGGGAAAAATCCCACCTTCGGCAACACCGAGGTAAGTTATGAAGTTCACCTCTTCGGTTTTTCCGGCGACTTGATAGGCGAATCACTCAGGATATATTTCATCGACAGGATCAGGAATGAAAGGACATTCCCGGACGTCGCAAACCTTGAAAAACAGATACGGGAAGATATGGATATTGCCGGGAAAATACTTACTGCAACAAACACAAAATTGTAGGCCTCCGGCAAAAAAATAGAAACTTGTGATGTATATATGCAGAACAAATAATCCGGTTACAAAGGGAGGATATCATGGAATTAAAAAATGTCATTACTATCGGGAAATACGGGGTGGAAATAAAAGATTTAAACGGGACCAGGAACATGATGGATAGTCTCATATATGAGGCCGTGTTTGCAGAGGACGACAGAAAGAATGCCCTTCTGGTCCTTGTTAAGGAAATTGCAAAAGCGGCAGGCGCCGTTCCGGCGTCCATTCAATCCCTTTATAAAGAGATGGGCAAGGTATATCCCGGATTTACGGTCCCTGCAATAAATATAAGAGGTCTTACTTATGATACCGCGCGGGTGATTTTCAGGAAAGCGCTTGAGATGAAGATCGGACCTTTTATATTTGAAATAGCCCGTTCCGAAATCGGATACACAAAGCAGCGTCCTCTTGAATACACAACCGTGGTACTCGCCGCCGCTGTCAGGGAAGGTTATCAGGGCCCGGTGTTTATTCAGGGCGATCATTTTCAGCTTGTGAGAAAAAACTATCTCGCCGATCCCAAACCGGAAACCGACTATGTTAAAGGTCTGATCAGGGAAGCTATTGAGGCCGAGTTTTATAATATAGATATCGACGCATCCACATTGGTGGACCTCGATAAGGAAACCGTCAAAGAACAGCAGAGGCCGAACTTTGAAGTGACTGCGGAACTCGCATCCTATATCAGAGAGGTCCAGCCTGACGGAGTAGAAGTATCCATTGGCGGAGAGATCGGGGAGATCGGGAAGAAAAACAGCAACCCTGATGAACTTAGGGCATATCTGGGCGGCTTTAAGGAGTCCTTTAAAACCGGCAAAGGGTTGAGCAAACTCAGCGTTCAGACAGGCACAAGCCACGGCGGGGTTGTGCTGCCTGACGGCTCGCTCGCACAGGTCAAGATTGATTTCGAGACTCTGAGGACATTATCGGAACTTGCGAGGAAAGAATACGGTCTGTCAGGAGCGGTCCAGCATGGCGCTTCCACCTTGCCTGATGACGCATTCCATATGTTCCCGGAGACCGGAACGTCGGAAGTTCACCTTGCTACCGGGTTTCAAAACATTATGTACGATAGCAAGGCTCTGCCTTCGGAATTCAGGGAAGAAGTCTACAATTTCATAAAGACGGAATACTCAAAAGAAAAAAAGGAAGGCCAGACTGAAGAACAGTTCATCTACAGCACAAGGAAGAAAGGCTTCGGCCCGATTAAAAAGAAATGGTGGGACCTGCCTTCCGATGTAAAAGCCGTCATCATGAAGGAACTGGAAGACAAATTCGAGCTGTTGTTTAATAAATTAAAGGTTGCAAATACCGTTGAGATCGTAAAAAGGACCGTCAAACCTGTGGTTGTAAAGAAGGAGATCAACAGGGAGTTATTGGGGTTATAAAACATAAACGGAAAAGCTAAATCTATCAATATATGAAACCATCCCACTGGCAGATCATTTTCAGGACATCCCTGATCGCATTGTCCGGCCTTGTCTATATTGTTCAGATCGGGATATTTAAAGCGCCGCGAGACACCTTCTTCTATCTCTTCCGGGACCTCGCCTACGGTACGCTTCCCTCTTCCCAGCTTATTTCCGTCAGTCCCGATATCTCTGAAAGTTTCTTCAGTATATCCCGCCAGTGAGAAATTTCCTTGCTCATTATTCTAATGCGGTATGTTATACACGGTGGTGAAAAGCTCTGATAAAAGTTCATGCCCTGAATAGAAAGCTCGGGGAAATTCGAAAAGATATTCTTTATATTTTCAAGCGGGCACTCCATGCCGCCGAATTTTAGTACGATAACAGAATAGATGTCGCGGGAGAACAGGCTTTTCATCCGGCGCATTTTATACAGGATTATAAGGCTCAAAAGCGTGCCGGAAACGGCAGGGAAAATAAGACCGGCGCCTACTGAAAGTCCGATGCCGGTCACAAGCCAAAGGCCTGCGGCAGTGGTAAGACCTCTTACAGACCCTTTGCCCTTAATAATTGCGCCGGCGCCCAGAAAACCCATACTTGCAATAGCATAAGATGCTATTCTTCCGGGGTCAAGGCGGATGGTTGAATCGGCATTAAGATGGCGGAAGAGTTCTTCCATATGCAGAGAAAGGATCATCATGAGGCATGCCCCGACCCCGACCAGGATATTCGTCCGGACGCCGGCTGCCTGGCCGTGGGTCTCGCGCTCGAACCCGATGGCGCCTCCAAGCAAAGCTGCGAGGATCAGTTTCCCCAACTCAAGCAAAGAACTTTGCAGATCGAACATTACGCAATAAATCCTTTCAATATAAAATATAACATATTTTTATAAAATACGGTTTTACCCGTTTTTATGAACAAGGTCGATAACGGTTATCTCCGGGGGCGACAAAAACCTGATCGGCGGGCCCCATGTGCCTGAACCCCTGCTTACATACAGCATGGAATTGCCGGGAAGATTATTAAGACCGGACTGGGTCTTGTAATAAAGACCGGTAACGATACTGAACGGAAATATTTGTCCCTTGTGGACATGACCTGAAAGCTGCAGGTCAAAAAGTCCGATCGAGTCTTTGTCAATAAATGGCCTGTGTTTGAGGAGCAGTGTGAAATATTCCCGGGGAAGTTCTGAAAGAAGCGCTTTTTCCGAAACTTCTTTGTAGGGGCTGAAAGCCTTTGCCTGCGGGTCATCCACACCCGCTATATTTATTATATTTTCCACATTCAATGCCTCGCCTCTAAGGATTTTAAATCCGGCTTTTTCGGTAAATTGCAGCGCCTGGTCGAGCCCCGCATAATATTCGTGGTTTCCAGTTATTGCGAATTTGCCGTATTTCGGCTTAATGCTTGCGAGCATATCGGCAAGTCCGGCGAGATTATCGATCTGTCCGTCCACAAAGTCGCCGGTTGATACAAGCATATCAGGATCCGCTTTTTTCACTGCGGCAAGAATCCTCCCTAATCTTTCCTCCCTTACAATAAGTCCGAGATGGACATCGGATATCTGGACTATCCGCAGCCTCTGAATTTCAGCAGGGATCTTGGACGATTCTATTCTTATGGTTTCGGTACGGATATCTTTGGCCTCGAAATAGCCGTAAAAGGCGATCAGGAGCGAAGCTGTCAAGGGGATGAAAAAAGCATACTGAGGTGTGAGCGTGAGGAGCCGAAATGATTTATTGAAAATACCGCCGGCAAGGTAACCAACCAGCCGATAGCAATCAAGGACCAGCGAAACAGATATGAACAGGAAGACTATTCCCAGCCATATATAGCCAACGTAAGACATTATCTGCGCAAAGGTTTCATGGCCTGACTTTTCTGCCTGCCGGACAATAACCGGGGCGAAGATCATGACAGCCATGACAAGGGCTATCACGACGCCTGCCTGCGCGTTAAAAGCAAAGGCGGCCTTTGCTTTTAAAAAAACATACAGATGCATCCCGCCGTAGAGAAGAAAAAATGTCAGAAGAAAGAGTCTCATATAATCCTTTTCTTAACCTAAAAACTGCGAATATCCAAAATAAATCTATTTACTAATAGATTCATAAGTAGAGCCACATTTTAACACCCTCCCCTTTATCCCCTCCCCTCAAGGGAGGGGCAATTCTTAAGTACCCTCTCCCTTGAGGGGAGAGGGCAAGGGTGAGGGTGTGTAGCTTTTTGAATAAACTCCTTAATAAGTTCACTATGGTATCGAAAAATAAATTTATTTTAGCCATCCGCAGTTTCTCTAATAGTTTAACAGCATTTTTCGGGTTAATGCATTCCTCCAGGGGTTGTTCCTTTTGCCCTCTTCATTAAAAGCACCAACGGCAAAACGCAGAGCATCAGGATGCTGACAAAATGGAAGGCGTCATTAAACGACATCATCGACGCCTGCCTGATAAGCTCCCTGTACATAAGACTAAGTCCTCCCTGCTCTGATAAGCCGCCTTCCATTCCTCTATTTTGTAGAAACTGTGAAGCTTGATCGGAGAAGATCTGATATTGGCGGTCAAACGGCGTCAGGTTTTCAACAAGATGGGCCTGATGGAACTGGGCCCGGCGTGAGAGGATGGTGGTCACAAAAGCAACTCCAAAACTTCCTCCAAGGTTTCTGACGAGATTATATATCGCAGAGGCATTGGCCATCTCCTCTTTTTTTACGCCTGACATGGTCAGAGTCGTCAGGGGGATGAAGAAAAAACCCATGCCGATGCCGAGGACGACCCTCGGCCAGATCACTGTAAGGAAATCGGCGGAAAGATTAAAGTTCGACATGAGATATGTCGAATAGGCGTTGACAATAAACCCAAAGGCCAAAAGGGATTTTGGATTGACCTTATTGACAAGGATTCCGGCTATCGGCAATGCTATCAGCGTTGCAATGCCACCCGGTCCTAAAACCAGACCGGCAAGATATGATGTATATCCCATAAGCGTTTGCAGATAGATCGGCAGCAGGACAATGGTAGCAAAGAGGTTGAAGAACCCCATGAACATAATGACATTCCCCGTGCTGAAGGTAACATTCTTAAAAGCCCTCAGATTTACAACGGGATGCTCTGTAAATAACTCAACGAGCACAAAAGATATCAGGGAAACAGAGGATGTTATGCTCAGCCAGAAAATAAAGTTTGATGAAAACCAGTTCTCCTGCTGACCCTTATCAAGGACTATCTGAAGGCAGCCGAGTCCGAGAGTAAGGAGAGCAAGTCCCCAGTAGTCGATCTTCATCTTCATCCTTTTCATATAGGGCGGATCGGTTATAAAAAGCATGGTCAGAAGTATTGAGATTATTCCTATCGGGATATTGATAAAGAAGATCCAGTGCCACGACCAGTTGTCGGTAATCCAACCGCCTAACAGGGGTCCGATGATAGGGCCGAACATTATTCCAACGCCAAAAACAGCCATCGCCATGCCGTGCTGCCGGGGAGGAAAGGTTTCAAGGAGTATGGATTGCGAAATCGGCTGCAAAGCGCCTCCGCCGATACCCTGGAGTATCCTGAAAAAAACAAGGCTCTGCAGGCTCCATGCAGAGCCGCAGAGGAATGAACTTATCGTAAACAGCGTTATGGAGATTATGAGATACCGCTTCCTGCCGAAAAATTTGCTCAGCCACCCTGTCAGCGGTATTATTATCGCATTGGACACAAGGTAAGACGTGATAGACCATGTAGCTTCATCTATACCGGCAGAGAGACTCCCCCTGATATGATCGAGAGATACATTGACAACGGAAGTGTCGATGATCTCGATCAGAGTCGGAAGCATTACGGTCAATGCAATGATCCATTTGTTCATGTCGAATTCTGTTCCAATGAGTTAATAAACTCAGGCAGTATCATGTCTAATTTATTCGGATGCTCTTCGGGGTAGCCTAATTTAAATCAATATTGCTTTTTTATGGTTCGATATTTCATACCCAAATGATACGTGACAGATGTTCCACTTTCTTGAATTCAGGGTCACCAGTTACTATGACGGCATTATATTCTATCGCAGAAGCAAGCGCGAAACAGTCGGCATAAGAAATACTAAATAGGGCCTTATATTCCGCAGCCTGATATATTAACGAGTTGGGTACAGGTAAAATCGAAAAGTTTAACCTTTCAATATTTGCAAGGACCTCCACCTTTTTCTGATCGCCAAATTCCCTCTTTGTAGCGTAAATTATCTCACCGAGGTTAATGGCATTTATATATTTTGTCGCGCCTGTCTTCTTTATTTGTTCAAGAAGATGAACAATTTTCTCATACCCTTTTTCTTTCTGAAAAAGCTTCAGCATGGCATGACTGTCAAAAACAAACGCGCCCTTTGGCACTATCTGAACTCTCTCTTTCGTTCTTTAAGGAGTCTCTCAGACAGAGAAGGCTTAGAGGGCAGAACACCGCAGGCTTCCTTTATAGGGTTTTCAACAGGAGGAATCAGATATATAATGCCGCCATACTCCATAATCTGCATCTCGGTCCCCGGTTCAATCCGATATCTTCTCCGGATTTCCACCGGTATCACAATCTGCCCCTTCGCCAATGTTTTAACCATGGACATTAATTTCTAACCTCCGCAAAATTAGTTATACAATTATCTAAATTGTATAACTTCAATAAAAAATTGTCAATTACTTACAAATAGCATGATGACATTATACCGGATTCCGGAATTTGTCCCTTGTCATCATAATATTACATGCCCTTACCTGAAAAAAGCCGGGGAATGTTCATCAACTCCCAAGAAAAGCTTTCTTGAGCGTCTCACCTATTTTCAGGTTCTCCGGCACATCCTCCAGAACCACTTTCCCAAGTCTTAAAACACAAACCTTGTCTGATATTTCGAGCACACTTTTAACGTTCTGCTCAACGATGAGGATAGCGGTTTTATATTGTGTGCAAACATTCTTTATTGTCTCAAAGGATTTGTTGACCGCTTTGGGTGAAAGTCCCAGAGATGGCTCATCCAACAGAAGAAGGTCGGGTCTCAGCATTAGCGCGCGTCCGAGAGCAAGCATCTGCTTCTCCCCGCCACTCAGGTTCCCTGCGTCTGAATCCTTCCTTTTTTCAATCTCGGGGAAAAGTGTGTAGACCGCCTCCATGCGGTTTTTCAGAAGGATGTCGTCCTTTAATGTATAGCCGCCCATCCTGAGATTTTCACAGACAGTAAGGTCGCTGAATACGCTGTTGCCCTGTGGAACATAGGCAATCCCTTTTCTTATGTTTTGGAAAGGTGTGTTCCCTTTTATTGATATGCCTCCATAAAGGATTTCACCATGCCTTGCCATGACCATCCCCATCACGGTCTTTATTACCGTAGATTTCCCAGCGCCGTTCGGGCCGATAAGGGCCACAATCTCACCCTTCCGGACATTCAGGGACACACCCTGCAAAACAGGCTTCCTGTTATAACCCGCCTCTATGTCTCTAAGCTTAAGCATCTTTCAAATCTACCTGATGTATGCCTCAACCACTGCGGGGTCTTCCCTTACAACCGACGGGATGCCATCCGCGATTATGCTGCCTTCATCCATCACGATCAACCTGTCGGAAACCTCCATAACTGCGCCGAGATTGTGTTCTATGAAGAAGACGGCAATACCTGTTTTCCTCAGCTTTCTGATAAGAGCGAGAATATTTATGATCATCTCCTGGTTCACTCCCGCCACAGGTTCATCGAGAAGAAGCACGGAAGGTTCAAGCGCAAGGCAGCAGGCGAGGCTCAGAAGTTTCTGCTGGCCGTATGAGAGAGAGCCGGCAAGGTCATCTGCCTTTTCTCTTAAACCGACAAAATCCAGCAGTTCAAGCGCCTTTTCTCTGCACCCCGACTCAGAATCCTTTCTTAAGACTTTAATGATTGGCCCGAGGATGCCATTCATCTGATGATCCGGAACAGAAAGCAATATGTTATCAAGCGACGTTAGCATTTTGATGACCCGCAGGTTCTGGAAGGTACGGCCAATTCCCATTGCTGCAATCGCATAGGGCGGAGAACCATTGATGTCTTTCCCCTTAAAATGCACCGTTCCTCTATCAGGCTTAATATAGCCGCAGATCATATTGAAAAGGGTCGTCTTCCCGGCCCCGTTAGGACCAATAAGGCTGGTGACCGTCCCCTGCTGAATATTGAAAGAGACGTCTCTGACAGCCTGCACACCGTCGAAGCGTTTTGAAAGAGAATCAACTTTAAGCATTTTTGCGTACTTCCTTTGATTCTTTGTGACCGCTCTTGCCGAAGGCGAATTCGCCGAGCAGTCCCTGTGGTCTGAACATCATGAAGAAGACAAGCAGACCGCCGTAGAATATCTGCCTCATATTTGCCGCAATGGAATTGGGCATTCCGACAAATCTGAGTATTTCGGGGATGAATATTAAAAGCGCAGCCCCAACAATAGAACCCCTTAAGCTGCCTGCGCCGCCGATGATCACAATCGAGAGCATGAAGATAGATTCCATGATCGTAAAACTTGTTGGATCAATAAAGCTTATATAGTAGGCATAAAGGCTTCCGCCTATTGAAGCTACTGCCGCACCAATGACAAATACCGAGACCTTGTATTTCATCACATCCTTGCCCATAGACATAGTAAATATCTCGTCTTCCCTTATTGCCTTGAGAACCCTTCCAAAGGATGAATTCACAAGCCGGGTAAGAAACATATACGTCAGGATGCCGAAAGCAACCACAAAGGAGAGGAAAAAAAGATGTGAGGAGAGTGTTATCCCGAATATTTCCGGTTGGGGTATGCCCGGAAGCCCCAACGGGCCGCCGGTAAAAGAGACCCAGTTGTTCATGATACTGAAGATGATTATCTGAAATGCAAAGGTAGTGATGACAAAATAGTCGTCATAGGTCTTTAATGAAGGCCAGGCGATCAGAAAGGCCACAAAGCCGGAGACAAGGATTCCTGCCGGGATATTGATCCAGAATGGGAGACCGACTTTCAAGGCAAGCAGAGCGGTCGTGTATGCCCCTATACCGTAAAAGGCAGCGTGGGCCACAGATATAAGTCCTGTGTAACCTGCAAGCAGGTTGAGAGACATGGCAACGATGGAATAGATGCCGACCATGATGAGAATGTGGAGGATATAGTCCATCAGATCTCGACCTTTCTTATCTTCTTGCCGAAGAAACCATAGGGCCTAAAAAGGAGGAAAACAAGAAGAATGATAAACGCAATCGCGTCCTGCCATTGTGAAGATATTTTCCAGACGCCGAAGTTCTGGGCAAAGGCGAGGAGAAATCCGCCGAGAGCCGCGCCGGGGATGCTCCCAACGCCGCCGATAATGACGGCAACAACTCCCATCATAAGCGCGTTCATACCCATAGTCGGCGTCATATCGATGTCGAAGGAAATAAGAATTGCAGCTATTCCAGCAAGGGCAGAGCCAGTCATAAAAGCAAAAAGGATTGTTCTGTCGGTATCTATGCCGGATACAAGAGCAAGTTCAGGGTCAGAGGCAACAGCCCGCATCGCAGTGCCCATTTTTGTAGATTTCATTAACGCCCAGCAGAAAAAAAGCAAAAGAGCGCTGACGAAGATTATGGCTATCTGGATCGGCGTTATCCTCGCGCCGACGACTTCAATGCCTTCAGTTACAATGCCGCTCCTCAAAGTCTTGGTATCGTCGCCGAATATCATTGAGATTACGTTCTGTATAATTATGTAAAGGCCAAGGGATGAAAGCAGAAGAACCAGTGGCGAAGAACCTTTTCTCCTTAAAGGTCTATAGATTGATATCTCGATGAGCATTCCGAGAAGGGTTGAAGAAAGCACAGCAATGGGAATTGCCGAACCTAATGGTAATCCCAAATATGATATATAAAGATAGACAAAATAAGGGCATGATGTGTATACCGCCGCATGGGCAAAGTGAAAAAATTTGGTGGTGGAGTAAATGAGGGAAAAGCCGAGGGCAATGAGGGTATATATGGCCCCGGCGATTATAGAATTTATAAAAAGTTGCGTAAACATTTTTTATAATAACAGAAGTCTCTGAGACGCAGCCCGTTTATTACAATTACGGGAAAACACATGGCAAGCTCTCGACCTGTTTTCTCCGCATCACGCCTGATGAACATGCGGTAAGCATACCAGACTTTTTGCTATTTGTAAATTCAACTTACAAATAGCAAAACTGCCATTATCTTAACATCGTGGAACTTGATTTTTGTTGTCATAATATTACATGCCTTAGTGACATTATGCCACTATGTCAAGAAGGATTATGAAGGGCGAAGTGAATGAATTTTATGCGCGATGCCTACGTGTTCGATATCATCTTTATTCATGTCGTTGTCACACATAATGCTGCCGCGCTCAATTATCGAACCGAGATTACGGATATGGGTGATGTGATAAAGCTTTGTCAAGACACGTCTCCGCTAAAATCATGTTTGTCTTCCATTACGGCAGCAAAATAGAGTGCCAGCCGGGCGAAGTGGAAGAATTTGGTAGTGGAGTACGAAACCGATGACAACCTGCCACCCCACTACTCTATGCCGGTTTATCCCGGCGCTTTCACAATGTCCCCGCCTGCTCCCGTAGATACATTAAACAAAAAGATTTCAGATCAGAAACATAGCGGCGACTTCACAGGTTTATCTTTTTTATCGTACATGTATTTCCCGTCGGGATCCTTACCTCGCAATTTCACATAAATTCTCTTTGTCTTTCCTTGGGTTAGGAGTTCAAATGGTTGATCAAAATATCTCTTGAGGTATTTGACATCTTTTTTTTCCGAGGCTGTTTTTTTATTGTAATGAAAGACATTGGGATAATCGTATTCAATAGTTACTTTCTGACCATTAAACTTCAATGACCTTAGGTAGCATTCCACCTCCTCTTCTTCCTTGGCTAAAGAAAACTGAGTCTTGTCCAATCCATCATATACTCTATTTCTTCCCCACTGGCCGAGAGTGTCGCAGAGAAGCAGAAGGTAGCAAAGTTCGTTATGGTGGGACTCTATTGAAAAGTCCACAAGTCCAAGTCGTTTCTTTTTTTTATCTTTCATTCTACTTTTCCAACTATCACAGATGTGATGGAAAGCAATAGCGGTACAAATCTTTTTCTGCTCATCAGGAAAGATTTTTTTACTAAAATCGTGCTTTCGACAAATTTCTGTGACTTTTTTTCGGAACATCTTTGGCTCATGGAAATTATTGTGAAGGAGCAGCGCACCTGTGACACCATGATTGCCATCTGGGAGCAAAAGACTTATTAACATAGTAGCGAGTTCCGCTGAACTTGCTTTAGATTTTTTCCGTTCCTGTGACTTATGCCATCTAAAGAAAGGGTATTTCGGTTGCCCCTCCGACTTTTCTTCCATCACATCACGCAGTGTTTTCTGAAAAAATCTAAAAGCATTCGCTTGCGTTAGCGGCGGCCACCAGTCTGGGTTCATATTGATATCAAAGTTTTCAGCTCCTCCTTTACAGAATCTCTTCATCAAAGTCTTAGCCCCGGCGTTCAATTTTTCAAGAGGATAGGCAATGTCATGAAGGGGTGCAGTAACTGTCCAGCATTTTAACAGGCTTTCACGTTCCAATGCTGTCAACTTAGGGAATAAAAAATAGGTATTGGTTGTTTTATCCTGTAGTGAAAGAAACCAATACCCAAGAAGCAATACATTAAAAGAGTGCATAAAATGATCGCGATACGATTTGATGTAGTGAAGTGTGGGCTCAAAAAAAAGTAAATGCTCTACTAAAAATAATAGAGAGGACGATTCTTTCGGTTCTTCTCGCTGCCCTCTGAAATGTTTTCCCCACTTGCGGCTCACGTCATCATATTCCTTTTCATCGATTATTCCGAATTCAACCCAAAGCCCTTTGATTGTTGAGAACGCGTGTCGAGCTAACGCATGATATCCGAACTCAGGGCTAGCAAGTTCCTTGTCAATCGAAGCGACCCTATTAGGACGCCAAAAGCCAACTTGTCCGTTAGCGACACGCTTTGCTTCAACCGGCCACGCCTTTTTAATGAATCTTTTATCAATACAATCAAGAAGCTTTTTAATGGTTTTATCATAACTACTATTTCCGCCCCCTGCTGGATTTTTCAGAGAACCGAGTAAGGGCACATCCTTTAACAAAATGTCTTTATGCTTGCTCAGAGAGGTGTACATGCCCACCCATGTCTGGTCGGTGCGAATTCCTTGATCGAGTGCTACTTGAATTTTGTCTGCCTCAATCGTCGTTACTGGTTGCTGGAAAAAATTGGAGAAAAAAAGTTGCATTAAATAGATTAGCCTTCCATATTCTACTAATTGCGTTGGCTCCGGACCTTCACAATATAGAGTGCCGGCAAAGCCTGCGGGTGCGAGCCCTGGGCATGACAGATCCGGCAGGTATACAAAATGATTTACTGGGAACTTGTGCTGACTACGCTGCATTTCATGGTGCAGCTTATAGAGATTGTAAACATAGAGAAGGGGAAACTTCTGAAAAGATGAAGTGATAGATGAAGCTGGTAGCACTCTGTTCAATTCTTCTCCAATGTTTGTCGATACTACACCACCTCCCTCGAATATTTTCTTTTCAAGATACGTATGCCGTTTATTTAGATCTCTATTCGCTTCTTTCTCCCATTTTTTCTTGTCGAACGAGGTATTAATTAATGTAGCGATATTCCTTCCTTTAGCTTGCAGGAAAGGTAGCATAATAACAGAAAAAGGATAAGGTCCTTTGTGGCTTCTTCCTGAAGGGATATGCTTATCATTGTCCGGAAGGCGAATAAGCAACCTTGGAGTATTGGATGACTTACATACAGCATATAATAAATGTGTGCTATCTGTGGAGAAGATTGCCTTGTTATAGGCATTCTCTGTTTTTTGTTGTCTATTTGTGAATCCGCAAAGATACAGTGGAACACGTAAGTTATATTCCGGTGAGGACTGCAAAACATTCCATCGGACTCCAAGGCTATTAATGTAGAGCACAGCTTTTGTCATGGAAATGTGGTGAAAGGGATATATCCCGTTAGCGCAGGCTTCAAGTATCGGCTTTCTACGTTTGCCATTACTGTCTTTAGAGACTGGGCTGTGGAGGTCTCTCCAAATGCGTGTTAACTCTTGCCCGAGAATCTTAGAGTATGCGATCGATGTTGTTGCCCCTTGTTGGGATTTGATATTAAGCTTCTGTTTGACTGCGTAGTTCACTACATGTGCTACACGGAGATGCATATGGCGAGCAAATTCAGGCCGGGCCATGACCTCTTCCAACGCGTCGCAGATCTGGGTAACTGTATACTTTGACATGAACTCAAACCCCTTCTATGCACGTGAAATGTGCATAGTTTAATTAGTTACCAACTAACCTCTTGAACTTACCATCGGCTACCACTTTCAGGTGAGGAACCCGCACAATCTCTCCAGTTTCATCGAAACTTATCGTCCCGCCAACACCCTCATAGGGCGGCATCTTGGCGAGATATTGTCTAATCCCCTCGCGATCATCTCCTCTTGCTTTGAGCGCGTTTACAATAATCTCAAAGGCGTCGTATCCCTGAGGACCGGCGATACCGGGCTGACGCTTCGCACGCATTTCGAACTTTTTAAGGAAATCTTCACTTGGCGCAAGCCCAGTAAAGACAATGCCTTCTGCTGCGTTTCCAGCTATTGTCAAAAGATCCTCACCCTCAACTCCTGCGTTAGTAAAGAATTTGGGTCGATAGGCAAGTTCCGTGGCTTGCCGGGCAATGTATCCCATTGTTGTCGGAACACTGGTAACATAAAGATTCGAGACCTTCGCATTCTTTAGTTTAGTCAGGACTGTCCTGAACTCAGTGTCTGATTTCAAATAAGAAAGGCGATCCGAGATCTTTCCGCCAAACGACTCATAAGCAGATTGAAAAGCATCAGCATACGCGATCCCTGTTTCATCATTCATTGCAAGAATTCCCATGGACTTAATACCCAGTTTTTGGTAACAGTACTCAGCCATTCGTTTACCCTGTGGTGTAGTCATAAGGCCGATGCGAAAGACATAGGGGCTTATCCCATGAATCTCAGGGCTAGCCGCTGTTGGAGAAAAAAGGACTATTTTGGCACGGTCGGCTACCGTGGCGCCAGCCAAAGTTTCAGCGGTTGAAATAGGCCCCAGAACGACGGGAACCTTTTCAATATCTATGAGTTTTCTTAGAGCGTCAATTGCGCTTGCAGTTTTCGACGCTGTATCCTCAACGATCAATTCGATTGGTCGCCCATTTACACCGCCGTGATCATTCGTCTCATCCCGCGCTATTTCAATTCCAACCAGACAATCCTTACCGTGTATAGCCGAGGTTCCCGTGAGCGGAAGCAATACGCCGATTCGGATCGGAGCTGGCCCGCCCGCTTTGCCCTTATCATCATTCTTTTTATTGCATCCGATGAATAAAGGCAGGAGTATTAGTGCAAGTAGTAACAACGGTATTATTCTTTTTATTGGACTAAAACGCCAGCGCATAATCTTTCTCCTTTCGCTGAGAAACTTTGGAATCATTCTTATTTGAAAGCATGACCTTAGGACAAATCGGAATCGGTGCGTTTACAGGTAAATTAAAAATTGTGTTCATTGCAGGGCACCATGACCGATTACATATAGAGAACCACTCACATTCAGCGCATATCCCCGTTGGTGTCATTTCTTGAAGATCAAGCAGATATGGATTCTCGTACCAGAGATCCTTGAGAATACCCAATTCAGATCTGGCATCGCAAAGATATCGCTGAGACATAGCGCACGTCTTGAACCTGCCAGCGCTGTCGAGAAAAAGAAAACTCCTTCCGCAATTTGAGCCAATGACCTTTTCTCCTTTATATTCGGAAGAGAGAAATTCAAACCACCCGGAATAAAGCCGTATCGAGAGATCTCTTTCCCATTTACGCCTTAGCCGAAGTATTTCATCCAAAACAGTTAAATGAGTTGGCGCGTCCATCTGGTATTGCATGTCGATAACACCAACACCACATGGCATGTAGGGTTGGATTTCTACGCGTGTGACCCTGCGATCATATGCGTAATCGAGCAGTGCGGGAAAAGCATTAGTGTTGTGGCGTGTGACGGTAGGCCGCAATATAACAGGGACACCTCTTTCGATAAAAAGGCCTATTCCTTGATCAACATTTGGAAAGAAGCGATCAAGCCGTCTTTGAACTTGTATATCAGACGGATCAGCGTCAACACTGATTCGTGCCCAGTTCAGACCGGCTTTACACAACCGATCCGCTTTGTCTGGCGACACCACGGTCCCATTTGTAAGGACACCCGTTTCCAATCCGGCGTTAGCCGCAATGCGGATAAACTTGAGAAGTGTTTCAAAAGAAAGCAAAGGTTCGCCGCCGGTAAAGCTAACAGTACGAAGTCCCACATCAAGACCTACTTCAAGAACTTTATGAAAAATAGATTCCGGAAGAGTTGTCCTGGCATCGCGTTGTTGGGCGCGAAGATAGCAGTATCCGCACTTATGATTGCAATATGTGGCGAATTCAACTCGGAGCTCACTAAGTCTATGAGAATTCATAGATTTCATCTATTAAGCTCCATGTGTCGCGCTCTTTCTTTTAAATTCAGTGCCCTACTTGTGGGCAGAGATTTGAAATTGTGCTGGAAGTTGAAGAAAGATGAGACATTGGGGCACAGATTAAGGATACTATTAATTGCCTCATGAATACTTGCCCATGATGCTGTGCAGTATCTATTAACCCACATACGTCCCAATGTTTCCAAATCGAGCGCATCAGCATCGGACAAGAGTGCTTTTCCTTCCGGAGTCTGCCGCAAGAGGCTAAAAGCCCTGGATCCTGGCAAAGGAACAAGGACACTAGCAGACACAGTGCTCCATTCGCACATGGTTGATAGGAGTTCCGCGTGGCGGATCGTCTTATCGAGAGTTTCCAAAGACTCTCCTGGCAAGCCAAGCACAAAGCAAGGAAACATCCGAATACCACGAGAAGCCAACAAGCTGGCAGCCCGTAAGTTATCATCGGATGTTGTTCCTTTATTTGCCTTTCGAAGGAGGGTGTCGTCGCCCGATTCTATTCCAATGAAAATCTCCTTACAGCCAATTTTTGCTAAGGCATCGACGATTTCCGAATCAAGCTCACAAGATCTCGCGTAGAGGAAAAAACTTACATCTAAATTCGACGGGCGCCTCGCGGCAAAACGCAAAACCCAGTCACGCGACGATATGAAGCTGTCCGAAACATCCCAAATAAAGTTTACCCCACAGGAATCTACTAAATTGGATATTTCCCGCCATACCTGATCAGTCGGGCGTCCTCTCCACCCCCTGTCCAATCTTCCGCAAAACAAACACCCCGCAGATCTGTGTCGCCACATACAACCCTTTTGAGAAAATATCGCAGCTGGTCTGCGACCGAATACCGAGCAAGACTGTCTTGAATATCGATCAATATATGGCTCCAAAGGAAGAAGGTCACGCCTGAGTAGCGGCAGGTTAGACAAGGATGTGAATCGAACCGGGTTTTCAACGATGGCTTCACAATCTCGATACACCAGATTTGAGATCTCACCTGGGGGGAAATCCAGTAGTAATTTCGCAAAACTCTCTTCGCCATCTCCTTGCACAATGAAATCGACTTCGGGCCGGTTTTTTAAAATAGTCTTTCCAAGCGCACTGGGATGCGGGCCGCCTAATACAACTACGGCGCCACGGTTCTTTGCCGCCTGTGCAATGCGGAGAGCATTTCGGTAGCTAGGAGTAGTACATGATATGCCGACGATATCAGCAGTAATGCGGAACTCGATTTCTGTAACGCTGAGAAACTCACCGTCAAGGATCTCAACCTTAGAACAGATTTGATTTGCGAGGAGATAAGAGGCAATGCTTAGTAACCCGAGTGGTTGATATGCGCCGCTGCGTGAAATTGGACTTGTTTCTTGGTCACGCGGAGCAGAAATGAGTTGAACACTCTGCTCACGCCTCGAACTATGAAGCATTCTTTTCATCGGTCATCAATTTTTTCTTTTCGTGCCTTTTCCAATATGTTGAACTATCTCTTGCACTTTTCAATACTTTCTGGAATCCCAGGTCCCACTGCTACCTGGCTCTTTAACCTGAACTAAATTTATCGGATTGTCTAAGTTAATCTCAATGATTTTAGGGGCTGGCGCCAAAAGGGCTCGTCCTGTCAAGAAATTCACTGCTTCATGCACACACAGAGTCGCACATATGTATGCTCGGGAGGGTGTCACAGACCAGACTCTACGCGTGCCGCTTATATAACCCTCTGCCCACTCGGGGTCCGCTCCATGCTGCACAGAATATCTCGCCCTTTCCGTTTTCAATAGCGAAATGTTCTTTTTAAGTTCTTCATTATTTTCTATAATCTGTCCTTTGCTTGGTAGATCAAATAGCGTTTCATATTCCACACCATCTGGTAGCACCGTCGTCATAATAGACCTAAACGGTGGTGCGCCGGACATAGTAATACAAGGGATATTAAGTCTATATGCCGCTCGGTGTAGAATAATCCTCGATTCCATGTTATCCATAGCCTGCAACACGATATCATGGTCTCTTATAATTTCTTCCGCATTGCATTCATCAAGTTTTTTGTTTACACCATTAATTTGAACAGTAGGATTGGCATCTCTTAAAAATTCAAGCATATTCTCCACTTTGGACCTACCAAGATGTGAATACCTTGCCGTAACATTTCTATTCATATTGCTGATATCAAGATTGTCATAGTCTACAATTGTTGTATGGCCGATTCCAAGCCGGACAGAAATTATTGAACAAAGCTCACCTACGCATCCTTGTCCAATAATAGCAATTTTGGATGATAGTAGCTTTTCCTGTTCTTTGCGGTTGTAAACACCGAAATTTCGGTCGTGAACCTTGTAATAAAGTTCCTCTTTCATCTATTCGATCAAACTATTCTTATAGTCCCCTTCCAATACAATATGAAAAAAGTGCCCCGATCCTTCAACCAACCTATAAGAGTGTTTCTTTTGTTTAGGGATGAAAACTGTTTTTGGGGAAGCTACAATAAACTTTTCGTCTTCTATATTCACTTCGGCTTTGAGCCCTTTTAGTCCGTCTCCATCACCCATAAAGATATAAACGCTATCCACATTATGTTCGTGCGTGTCAATGTATTCAGGCTGCTCCGGGCTAACATTCTTTACAGTTCTTATAATTAAGTATACACTCGCCTCTTCAAGAAGTTTTTTTTCCAAAAAAACGCGTCTTACCCCGGGCGCCCCATCTTTGTGATAGGGCAGTTCTTCAGCTCCCCTTGTCTCTGGGTCTATTATGTATCTCCCAAACTTCATCTATTCATTCTTCCGTAAGAACCGATTAACACTGCGCCTCAGATATCTCCTTAAGTATCAATCTTTAACGACCTAATTTTCCTCAGAATACTTGTCACCCACACAAAACGCGGTTATTATCGAGCGCCGGGCTATCATCGAAGTCGAAAAATAATTTGGTAAGGCTTCCCATAGGTCAGGTAAGTAAACAATAGGCATTTTGATCATCAGAAATTGAAGAACAGTTGGAGATTGAATTGCGTTTTGAATTGTTTTGTGACAGGGGTCTCTTATATTCTTCTAACTTCACCCTGCTATTAACCTCTCTCCTGACAGCAGGCAAGTTTCTTAACTGCATTCCTCAATATTAACTCCCCGCACAATCAATATTTCCCCTTTATATTTTTGATCGCAATTAAATATATCAGAAACAGCCTGAAATTAAAAGATATTTTTCTACCAAAACCGTTCACTTTTTTGGTTTCCATTTGGATATTTCATTGTAGAGTTCAGATGCGCTCTTGCTGCCAAACAGTTTTTCTTTAATTTCCAGATAGTCTGTTTTGATGGATAAATTTTCTCTGATAAAAAATGCGGCCTTTGTTATGCCAAGATTTTTTACAATCGTATCTATGACCTCACTTTTAATAACTCTTATATCAGGGAGAGCTTCAGTTTTAGTTGCCATTGAGTACCTCCTCTTTTAGAATATTCATTACAAAATCCGCCGGATTTTGCACTTTAATTGACCCCTTGTACCTTTTCAATATTTTATCATCACACGTAAGGAAATACTCAACTTTTAATTTTTCCGCACATGCTAAATGTAAAGCGTCAAGACCTCCTATTTGAGATTTTTCTATCTCTTTAGCTCGTGATAATATGGCCTCATTAATTGATTGAATATGTTTAGCTTTTTGAAGGCATAAATTTACAAATGCCTGTCTTTCCTCATATGGATTGTTGCTATTTTCAAATAAAAGTACGTCGGAAGAAACAAACTTAATTGCACCGGAATCAATAAGCATGAAAATTATCAGTATAGAGGACGATTCAACATAAATTCTAACCTGAGATTGGTCATCAAATATCCTATTAAGAACACTGGTGTCGATATAAACCTTCATTTACAAATCCAATCCTTCCCAAGTGAAGTGAAAGAAACGGTCGGTTTTATAATTAACTCGGTATCAGCAGGTTTATTATCGAGGGCAAAGTGCCAGTTCTGGATTATAAGGGCTTTTTCCATATACTAACCACGCTTAGCATTATCATGTGATTATACTAATTATAATTAGCAAAATAAACAACTATTTGATTTACTGTGGTTTTTCAGGCTCGTATCAGCCGGTCAGATTTTGCGGCGGGAGACATTCTCATTCCACTAAAACAGTCGGAACCACCGACATACCGATTCTTAGCACATGATCCGGGTCCGTGTTTTTATCAAGCACTATTTTAACCGGTATTCTCTGAACAACCTTGACATAATTCCCGGTTGCATTCTCCGGCGGGAAGAGGGAGAATACCGCTCCGGTTCCAGCCATGATGCTGTCTACTTTACCCCGGAATACTTTCCCCGGATAGCTATCCACTTTGATCTTGACCTGCTGTCCGGGTTTTATTTTCTCCAGCTGTGTCTCCTTATAATTTGCCGCTACGTGGATATCATCCAGCGAGACCACTGCCATCAATGGCTGATCTGCCTTGATTTGATTGCCGATCTCAACAGATTTCTTCGTAACATAACCATCCACAGGCGAGTAAATTTTTGTATAACTATAATTGAGTTGTGCTGTGTTAAGCTTTGCCTCTTTTTCTTTAACAGCAGACAATTGTGCTGTGCTTGATGCTCCTGCCTGTTTTACAGCAGTTTTTTGAGTTTCATATGCCTTCTCGGCCTGTATGACCTGCTCCTTTGCTGCCTTTATCTGTGCGATAGCAACTGTATATGCGGTTATCATCTTCTCATATCTGTCTTTTGAAATAGTTTCGGATTTATAGAGGTTCTCGGCTCTCAGGCTGTCTCTTTCCGCCTGTTTGAGATTAGCTTCCTGAAGTTCGAGATTCGCCTTTGCCGTACCTAAAGCTGCACTGAGTTCATCAAGCCGGTTTTTTGATCCCGAGATTCGTGTTTCAGCCTCTAAAAGCTTCCCTTTCTCAGCGCCTACTCCTGAAGAGGCTTCATTTAATTTCGCTTCGTAGTCTGCGGGGTCCAAGTCGACAAGCAGGTCGCCTTTCTTTACGAACTGGTTTGATTTAACATAAATAACCTTGACTGTCCCGGAAACTTTAGATGCGATTGTATGAACATTTCCATCCACATAAGCATCGTCAGTGGAAATGTGCGTTGCCTTGTATCTCATATAGAAAAAGACGGAGACTGCTCCTATGAGAACAAGAACCACCAAAACAACCGCTCCGAGTTTTTTCCTGCCATTATTATTCGCTTTGGTTTCCTGCGGCTTAGTTTCTTCCATCAAACTTTCTCCAAGGATTTATATGATAATACAATTCTCAATTCTTAAAAAACATAACCCCTCCTTACCTCCCCTTACCTTAAGGGGAGGAATTATATCCCCCTCTTTGGTAAAGAGGGGGCTGGGGGAGTTACTTATTACTCATACCTCAACGCCTCTATCGGGTCAAGGAGTGACGCCTTATAGGCGGGATAGAATCCGAAGAATATCCCCACCAGTCCTGAAAATCCGAAGGCGATCACGACCGAGAAAGGCGAAACAATAGTGGACCAGCCTGCGAAGAGAGTAATTATCTTGGACCCTGATATGCCCGCTATAATACCCGCAACCCCGCCGATCAACGATAGTATCAGGGCCTCGATAATGAACTGCAGCCTTATGTCCCACGTCTTTGCTCCGATAGCCATCCTTATCCCTATCTCCCTCGTCCTTTCAGTGACCGAGACAAGCATGATGTTCATAATGCCGATCCCTCCGACGAGAAGGGATACGGACGCTATGGCGCCCAGCAACAGGGCCATGACTTTGGTTGACTGTTCAGCAGTCTGCATGACCTGTGTAAGGTTTCTGACTGTAAAATCATTGTCCTGTTTTGGACCTATGCGGTGCCTCTGTCTGATCAACTCGGTTATCTGTTTTTCCGCTGCAGGCAGGGTTTCGGCACTCTTGCCCTTCACCATGATTATCCTCACCATTCCCGGGAAAGTTGTGCCAAAAAGCTTTTTCTGCGCTGTAGTTACCGGCACATGAATGGTATCGTCCTGGTCCTGGCCCTGCGGAGACTGTCCTTTCGAGCCAAGAACGCCGACAACCGTGAAAGGTATCTTTTTGATTCTGATTATCTGGCCGACGGGGTCCATATCACCAAAAAGGTTTTCCACAACTGTCTGTCCCAATAGACATACTTTTGTGGCGCTCTTGACATCCTGTTGTGTAAATGACCTGCCTGCGGCCAATGGCCAGTCCCTCACGTTAAGCATACCAGAGGTTGTGCCTAACACGCCCGTCGACCAGTTCTGGTGTCCATACACAATCTGCGCAACACCGTTGAGAACAGGGGCAACATCTGATACCGCAGGGCATTCCTTGAGAATGGCATCGGCATCAGCCATGTTAAGAGTAGGCTGCGTCCCTGCGCCCATTCTGACCCCTCCTGCCGTTGTTGCACCCGGGAGTATCATGAGAAGATTGCTTCCCATGCTTGAGATCTGTTCAGCGATCCTCTTGCTTGCACCCGTGCCTATGGCAATCATTGCAATAACAGCGCCGACACCTATGATGATGCCGAGCATGGTAAGGGCTGAACGCATCTTGTTCACCTTTAACGCCCTGAAGGATATTCTTATAGTTGAGGGGATGTTTATCATGATTTCACGACCTCTTCGTCACTGACAAGGTTGCCGTCAAGGAATCTTATTATCCGTCTGCTGTATGCAGCTATATCATTCTCATGGGTCACCAGTATCACCGTAATTTTTGCTTCTTCATTCAGTTTACGAAGAAGCTCCATAATCTCCGCGCTGGTCTTCGAGTCGAGATTTCCCGTCGGTTCGTCTGCAAGAATTATGGGAGCGTTGTTAACCAATGCCCTGGCTATAGCGACCCTTTGCTGCTGCCCGCCTGACAGTTGATTCGGATGGTGGTCTCCTCTTCCTTCCAGACCGACACTTTTTAAGGCTCTCAGTGAATGTTCTTTCCTCTCCTTTGCAGGGATTCCGTCATACAACATCGGAAGCTCGACATTTTCAATGGCGGATGTCCTTGGAAGAAGGTTGAATCCCTGGAAAATAAACCCTATTTTTTTGTTCCTTATGCCTGCGAGTTCATCCCTGTCGAGGCCGCCTACATCAATACCCTCCAGCAGATATCGTCCGTCTGAAGGCTTATCAAGGCATCCGATTATATTCATAAACGTAGATTTGCCCGAGCCTGAAGGTCCCATTATGGCGACAAAATCACCTTTTTCAATAGCCAGCGATATGCGATTTAGGGCATGCAGTTCGATATCTCCAAGCCTGTATATCTTGGTAATCTCATGAGCTTCAATGAGTGCCATATCAGAACATTCTCGGGCCTGCAGGACCCGATGCCTTTGCCTTGACAAGGGATTCTACGATTAATTCCTGTCCTTCCCTGATATCTCCTGAGAGAAGTTCCGTAAAACTTCCATCGCTTATGCCTGCAGTAACATGAACGCGCCTGGGCTTTCCTTTTTCGAGTATCCAGACACCCGGACCTTTCTTCTCGGACGTCTGAGCTCCCTTTTCAGAAAGCCTGAACCTCAGTACGGCATTAGGTATCTTCAGGACATCTTTCTTTGTCGATATGATGATGGACACATTGGCCGTCATCCCCGGCTTCAGTTTGAGTTCAGGATTGTCCACCTTGATGACTACGTCGTAGGTGACAACATTCTGAACTGTAATAGGTGCATTCCTGATTTGCCAGACTCTGCCTTTAAAAGTACTGTCCGGATAAGCGTCCACGATGAATTCCACATCCTGACTGACTTTTATATTTCCGATGTCCGATTCGTCCACACTCGTATCGATCTGCATTTTCGTGAGGTCCTGCGCGATTGTGAACAACGTCGGGGTTTGGAAACTTGCTGCTACCGTCTGTCCCACATCAACATTCCTCGATATGACAACCCCATCCACCGGGGATATGATCCTTGTATACTGAAGGTTTGTATCAACAAGTTTAAGGGCAGCCTTTGTCTGGGCGATCTGGGATTTTGCAGCGCTTTCCAGGGCCACGGCAGTATCGTCGTTTGTTTCCGCGGTGTCAAGATCGCTCCTTGCAATAAGGTCCTTTGCGAATAGTTCCTTGTTCCTCAGCATTGTCCTGTTTGCATCAATCCGGGTTGCAGTCGCCTTTACGAGATTTGCCTGGGCCGAAAGAAGGTTCGCCTTTGCCTGATCCACCTGCGCTTCAAAAGGAGCAGGGTCTATCCGTGCTATAAGCTGACCTTTTCGAACAGGCGAATTGTAATCGACATAGATTTCTTTTATTGTTCCAGAAACCTGGGTGCCGACAAGTACAGTCGTTACAGGATTTACCGTGCCTGTCGCAGTAACTGCCATCACGATGTCACCCTTGACGACTTTTTCGGTCCTGAATTGCGGCTCGTTGTTGTTGCCACGTAAAAAAAAGTATGCTGCTATAGCGAGGATGATGACAACTGCGCTGACAATAAGTACCTTTTTCATCTTATTTCCCACTTTCATAATATCTGCCCTTCCTTTTATGCAACTGATGACTTAATGCTTTTTCAATTTATATTGTAGCTCATC
>JBAZWR010000024.1:0-26029 GCA_041660325.1 Thermodesulfovibrionales bacterium
GGTGCTCTCAAGATATCTGAACGGGATCATCATAAGGACATACAGTCATAACACCCTGACGGAATTTGCTTCTTATGCCTCAATCCCCGTGGTCAACGGGCTGAGTGATTTACATCATCCCTGCCAGGCGTTAGCCGACCTGATGACTGTTTATGAAAAGAAGGGGAAGCTGAAAGGTCTGAGGCTTGCTTTTATCGGAGACGGTAATAATGTTGCACATTCGCTCATAGAAGCTGCTTCGCTTACCGGAATGCATATCATACTTGCATGTCCGAAAGGATACGAACCCGACTCTGATGTGCTGGAAAAGGCAAGGACGTCTTCATCCGGTCAAATAACCGTTATAAGAGAGCCGGCAGAGGCTGCTACAAATGCCGATGTTGTTTATACGGACGTCTGGGTCAGCATGGGACAGGAAAAAGAGGCGGCGCGGAAAAAACGGAAGTTCAGGAAGTATCAGATTAACGGTGAACTGCTTTCTCATGCAAAGAAGGACGCGCTTGTGCTTCATTGTATGCCTGCTCACCGTGGAGAAGAAATTACCGACGAGGTTATGGACAGCCCGCAAAGCGCCGTCTTCGACCAGGCAGAAAACAGGCTGCATACTCAAAAGGCGCTGCTGGAATTTCTGCTGACGTAAATCCTTTTTTGTTATCCCATCAGTTGCATAAAAATGAAAGGCAGACATGATAAAAAACCTTTTAAACGCGACAAAAGATAATCCATATTCACCTGACGGCGCTTTAAACCTAATGTGCTTTGTAGATGAATGTATATCGAACAGTGATAATAGTGCATTATGGAGTCGTCCGCACTCAGGCGGATTCGCCGAGGAGAACCTAAAAGCTTTTTTATCATATCTGCCTTTCAAATTGAGAACCTGTTTTGCAATGTTTAGGTATCTTCAGATGAAACAATCGATTGCAGTTTTGTTTTTTTTAGTTATTCTCAGTCTTATTGTCCCTGCATCTTCCTCTGCAAAACCTATCCATGCAGAAATCTCTCCCAAAAAAATCAGCCCCGGCGACGCCTTTATCATTAAGGTAACAGGCGTAGAAAACTGCCGGCCCATATCAGCTTCATTTGGCAAGGCAGAGATTTCATTCAGTAAACGCGGCGAGGGCTCTTACATTGCCGTATGGGCCGTTGATATTCAAACAAAACCAAAGGCATATAACGTTAATGTAACGGCAGGAAAAAAGAAAATAAAATTGAAATTGTTTGTCAAGCAAACCAAATTTCCTGAATTGCACCTGTCTCTCCCTGATGAAAAAGTTTTCCCGAGTCCCGATGATCTTGACAGAGTGGAGAAGGAGAATAAAAAACTAAAGGATATCTGGCAGAACTTATCGGAAAAACTGTGGGAAGGAAAATTTCTAGTGCCGTTGGAAAATGAAATCTCGACCGTTTTCGGGACAAAGCGGGTAATGAACGAAAAATGGACAAGCGTTCACAGGGGGATGGATATTAGAGGTAAGGAAGGAGAGCAGGTAAGGGCGTCAAACAGCGGGAAGGTCGTTCTGTCCGAGGAATTATTCTACGGAGGCAATACGCTTGTCCTCGATCACGGCCGGGGGATATTTTCAATATATATGCATCTCTCCGGATTCAATGTTAAGTCAGGGGATATTGTCTCAAAAGGCGACGCCATCGGCCTTGTCGGATCATCCGGCAGATCAACCGGCCCGCATCTTCACTTCGGGATCAAGGTGGCGGG
Organism: Thermodesulfovibrionales bacterium; assembly: GCA_041660325.1. Classification (GTDB taxonomy): domain Bacteria; phylum Nitrospirota; class Thermodesulfovibrionia; order Thermodesulfovibrionales; family SM23-35; genus DYFC01. The sequence goes on from JBAZWR010000024.1 coordinate 1,718, forward strand.
TATCAATGTGAACCCGAGCTCATTGATGAAACTGGAGCTCTGAGTCTGATAAACTTATACCATATGAAAGACATGGACATGCTGAATTCTATTGTCCCGCCGCAGGTGGAAATTTACCGGCAGCTCAAAACTTTTTTTACCATATCTGCCTTTCAGATAGAGAACTTGTTTGGCAATGGTTAGATAAAATTGGAAATAAAAAGAGGAGGATATATGTTGAAGGCAAAGGACATTATGACAAAGGAAGTTATTACGGTGAAACCGGAGACGACGATTGAGGAGCTTGCGCGGCTGCTTATGAAGCAGCAGATCAGCGGGGCGCCTGTTGTTGATGACAAAGGGAAAATCGTCGGGGTAGTCACTGAAAACGATCTTATCAGCAAGAACAGCAGGCTGCACATACCGACAATACTAAGGCTTTTCGACGCCTATATCCCGCTCGGCACGAGCAAAATGGAATCGGACATCAGGAAGATGGCGGCGTCAACGGTAGAAGACATATGCACAAAGGAGATCATTACCGTTGATGAAGAGGCGTCGGTTGAGTATATTGCCACGATCATGACGGAAAAGCGGATACATATCCTCCCCGTCGTGAGAGAGGGTAAGCTTGTCGGGATTATCGGGAAAAAGGATATGATAAAAGGGATCGCAGCGGAACGGTTGTAAAAGCTTAATAATTTGGCAGGTTAAACTATTTAAGGATTGCCTTGAATGGTCGAAGAAACGTAAATATTAAGCTATATTTTCAGGACTAAAAGATGTCGTACCAGACCTTTATGGCTGTGGCAGAGATAATGACGGCAAGCAGCCAGCGCAAGAGTTGTGCATGAGTTTTTTTGCTTACGATGCTGCCAAACCGGGCGGTCATTATAGCGCCCGGCAGTAATGCAGCAGCCATGTAAAAGGGGACCTGACCGGTCGCAACCTTCCCGATCAAGCCTGCAGTAGCCGAGAAAAGTCCTATGGCAAGTGTGCTGCCCAAGGCTACCCTTAAGGGTATTTTCAGGACATAGAGAAGGATGGGAATAATGATAAATGCCCCTCCCTGGCCGACCATCCCGATGAGAAACCCGACAACGATCCCGACAGCTATAGCTATCGGTTTATTAAAGGACACCTTATCTTCCGTAGTGTCATCCTTTGCATAACTTCTCGGAATAAACATGAACAAAGATGCTACAAATGCAAGCATGCCGAAGATGAAAAGCAGATATCTGTCGGATATTCCCTTTGATATTAGAGAGCCCAATAATGAGGAAACGGACAGAGAAAGTCCAAGAGTGAGGGCAAGGCTTTTGTGCACGAGCTTCTCTTTGTTGTAAAAAAACATGGCAGACAGGGAAGCAAAAAAGCCCTGTATCATTGTGAGTCCGGTGATTTGTTTTACGGAGATCGGCTCAAATCCGAAGGCCTGAGGAAGATAGTATAAAATGGGGAACATTATAATACCCCCCCCGATGCCCAGAAGCCCGGAGAAGAAACCGCCTACACAGCCGGCAAGAAAAAGAAAGATGTAAAAGAAGGGCATATATTTACCTGACCCGGATTATTCAAAATATTTTTATTTGAACTGAGGATAGAGTATTTTCGCTTTCTCCTCGGCGAATCCGCCTGAGGCGGACATTCCCGGTCGTTCCTCCCTGCGAGGCTTTTGCCTCTTTATTTTCACACAGTATATTTGACTATCGGCAAAAAAAACCGCTCAAATACTCTATCCTCAGTTGCTGTTGCCAATTATAAGAATAATCCGGGCTGAAAGATATAAATATCACTTTAGAATAATATTGATGACACCTTTAATCTCTCTAAGCTTTGGTGCCTGGCAGGTTACTCTACGAATATCCGTTTATTGTCTTCCGCCTTTTCACTGAAGACGTCGCCTATATAAGCGGCTAAAATATTCTCTTTATGCAGGGCGGAGACAAGCGCATCTTTTTTCTCCTGCGGCACAAAAATGAGAAGTCCGCCGGAAGTCTGTGCATCATTCAATAAAAGTTTTATAGTATCCGTTATTCCATTGTTCCATGTTACGTAAGGCTCAAAACTTTTAAGGTTTGCAATCGAACCACCGGGGACTTTCTTCATTTCAGCCAGTCTTACGGCGTCCACAAAACACGGGACTCTGCTTGCATAGAGACGGGCGCTAAGTTTGCTTGCGGAGAGCACTTCGTTCATATGTCCTATAAGACCGAACCCTGTTATGTCGGTTGCGGTGCTGACCCCGACTTCAAGCATGAGCTCACCGGACCTTTTGTTCAAGGTTGCCATGGAAACCGTAGTCTCTTCTATCGTTGCTTCGCTGCACATATTTGCCTTTACGCCTGTAGAAATGATGCCGGTCCCGATCTTCTTTGTGAGAATCATGGCGTCCCCCGGCCCGGCCTTTGAATTATCGAGTATCCTGTCGGGATGTATAGTCCCGAGGACGGCAAATCCGAATTTCGGCTCTTTGTCCCTGATAGTGTGTCCTCCGATAATTGATACGCCTGCCTCGGTCATCTTATCAATACCGCCCTGCATTATCTTCTTCATGTAGGGAAAGAATTCAGCCTGATCAGGGAACATGGCGATATTCAATGCGACCAAAGGTTTTGCGCCCATTGCATAAACGTCGGACAATGAATTCGCGGCGGCAATAGCGCCGTACCAGTAAGGGTCGTCAACAATCGGGGTAAAGAAATCCGTCGTCAAAACGACCGCTATATCATCGGTGATGCGGTATACCCCGGCGTCATCCGCATTGGAAGCGCCGATCAGCACGTTCTTGTCCGTAATTTGAGGTAGCTGCCCCAGCACCTGAAGCAGGTCCGAAGGACTGAATTTTGACGCTCAGCCGGAGCACGTTGCAAGACTTGTCAGCTTGATGTCCATTTTGCCTCCTCGATTAAATGTTGCAGTATATTTTATCAGAGTTTAAACGGTTTTACCTTAAAGCGTCATAAATCATTCGTATCGCGGCATAGCTTATTATTACCGCCAGAAAACGCCGCAGGGTTTTTACCGGAACTCTGTGGCTGAACATGCCCCCTAATCTTGCGCCGGGAATCGTACCCAATACTACCGCGGCCGTAAGCAGATACGGAACCTGAAATGTTATCAGCTTCCCGAAGGCTCCCGCGATAGATGAGATAAAAACGATGCCCATAGTGCTTCCAAGCGCTACCCTCGTTGGAATACCCATGACATAAATCATTAAAGGTATGAAGATATATGCGCCGGGCGCTCCGACCATGCCGCCTACAAAACCGACTATTACCGCAATGATGAATGCGATAATCTTGTTAAATGTGACCTGATCGGCAGGGATATCCCCGCCTTGCTCGCGTCGGGGAATCCACATCATTACCGCAGCGATACAGGCCATAACAGCGAAAATAGCCAGAAGGAAATGCGCCTGCGTAAATTTGGAGATATAGGCGCCGGTAAAAGAAGTGACAAAACCGGTAATTCCCATGGTCATGACCAAAGACCTGTTGACTGCTTTATGCTGACCGTGAGTGAACGTTCCGATCAAAGAAGTAACGAAAACCATGATGATGGTAATGCCGGACACCTGTTTCATATCCAGGCTGCCTGCGCCAAACAGCGGCGGCAGATAAAGCAGGGCAGGCACAATGATAATGGCCCCGCCAAGGCCGGTCATGGCAGATACAAACGATCCTCCCAGACCTATTAAAAATAGAGTTATAAGCAATGGCCAGTCCATAATTTACCTCAAAAACAGATTAGCTTGTCGCTGGTCGCGACCATTTCATACAAATCTTTCTGGCTGCCTTTATGACAGACCTCATTTTCTTCCAGTCCCCGGAAACCGAGGCATTTGCCGCATGCGAGAAGTTTCCCGTCGCTGAGGGTAAAGGTTTTTGCGAGTTCCTTCAGATTGAATTTCCCGGAATCATGCTTTTCATAATCCACTGCTTTTGCATTCAGGAACATTGTGGCCTCGTTTGTGATATCCGTATTCATACACAGGTTTGCAAAACGGAAAGCATTCCATAGGGTCTCCGGATCATTCGTTGAAACAAGTATTCCTATCTTCATTTATTATCTTCTCCTTTCTCCGGGATAAGTCCCTCTCTTTGTTACCGGACAGCATGAAGGTCCCGGCAATGATTCTCTATAGTCCTTCTTCAGTATTTCCAGCAGGTCGGGGATTATCGGATCAATAAGGTAATAACACCGCAGTCTGCCATCCTGATAATAATCAATGATCCCAAAGGTCCGCAGCAATGAAAGATGCTGTGATATGTTAGGCTGACTGATATCCAGAAACTCACCCAAATCACTCACACACTTAACGCCTTTTACAAGCTCCTCAAGTATTTTTATCCTTGCAGGATGGGCAATAACCTTGAGCAGCTCGATCCTCTGTCCTAATGATCTCATGCTTCTCCTTTTAGTATCCTCCCTTTTAGAAGAGGAGGTTGGTGGGTTTTTAATTTAATTGATTCAGTCATCTCAACCCTTGCATATATTATAATATTATTATATTTGAATATGATAGTCAAGGATATTTTTATCGCCATAGTGGATAAGGATAATCCTTGATGGTATATTAATAGATACACTCTATATAAGGAATTAAATGGAAGAACTCAGAAAACGGCTTGTACTATCGGCGGCATTGATAGCTCTAATTGTTTCCTTCGGCACCATCGGCTATATGGTTATAGAGGAATGGGATTTTATTGATTCGCTCTATATGACCATAATAACCCTTACTACCGTGGGGTTCAAGGAGGTGCACGACCTGTCATTAAGCGGGAGGATCTTTACGATTGTGCTTCTTATAGGCGGTGTGGGTACGGTATTCTATACATTGGGTATAGGCGCAAAGATTATTGTTGAAGGCGAATTACAGGAAGTATACGGGAGGCGAAGGTTGGAAAAGAAACTGAAGGATTTAAGGGATCATTACATTGTCTGCGGATACGGCAGAATGGGCAAAATAGTCGCACGAGAACTAAAGCATGAAAAGCTTAAATATGCCGTTATTGAAAAGAACGAGGTCATACTTGATGCTGATGAAAAAAATGAAACCCTTATAATTCAGGGGGACGCTACGAGGGACGATCTTTTAAAGAGAGTAGGAATAGAGCGTGCAAAGTGTCTTATTTCAGTCCTTCCTACCGATGCGGAAAATCTTTATGTGGTCTTGAGCGCCAGGGGATTGAAACCGGATCTGCTGATCGTTGCAAGGGCAGGAGAGGAGGGGTCGGAGCAGAAGTTGCTCAGGGCCGGCGCGGACCGGGTCGTATCACCATATCATATAGGCGGACTCAGGATGGCCCATACCGTCTTAAAGCCGGCTGTCGTCGATTTTATAGAATTTGCAACCAAGAGCGGCAATATCGATCTGCAGATTGAAGAGATAACCATCCAGGAAGGCTCACAACTGGTAAATCTCTCCCTTGACGAATGCGGCATCGGCAGGGACCTGGGGATTATTATTGTGGCCATAAAACAGAAGACCGGCGAAATGAGATTCAATCCTACATTCCGCACGGCAATACAGATAGGTGATACATTGATAGCGGTCGGAGAAACCTCAAAGCTGGCCGTCCTTGAGAAAATGGCTGCAAAAGAAGGGTAATATTATTCAACCGGGAAAGGAAAGTACCAATGCTTTTAAGAATCGGACATCGCGGAGCAAAAACTTATGAAACGGAAAATACGCTTGAAAGCTTCGGGAAGGCAATCGAACTGGGCGCTAACGCCATTGAATTAGATGTGCGCATGTCCGGCGATGCCGCATTGATTGTCAGTCATGATGATAATCTGAAAAAAGTCTTCGGCAAAGACGTCTTCATTAGCCGAACGACTCTTAAGGAATTGAAACGGTTGACTGAAAACCGGATTGCTACTTTGCAGGAGGCATTGCACTTCATCGATACGCGGGCCGAAAAGATACTGGTGGAATTAAAAGAGACCGGATATGAAAAGCAGGCACTTGATGTTATAAGGAAAGAGAAACTGGAAGACAGGGTCATCATAGTCTCTTTCCACGAAGAGACGCTTGCCCTTGTAAGAGAGCTTGACAAGAAAATCGAGACAGGCCTGATTTATGCGAAATACAAGAAACCCATTGAAGCGGCGGTGAAGCTCAGCGCACAGTACCTCGTCCCGCTGTACAGATTCGTTCACAGGAGAGACGTAATAAAGGCACATAAGAGCAATCTGAAAGTGATTGTCTGGACGATAAACACGAAAAAGGACATTGAAATATATATCGCCAAAGACGTTGACGGCATAGCCACAGATAAACCCGCCCTCTTCAATGGTATTGCATAAGTTACACGACAGCTGCATAAACTAAAAGGGAGACATGATAAAAAAACATTTAGAACGCGACAAAAATTGATCCATATTCACCTGACGGCACTTTTAACCGTAAGTGCCTTTTAGATAAATGCATATCGAACAGTGGTAATAGTGCATTAAGGAGTCGTCCGCACTCAGGCGGATTCGCCGAGGAGAACCTAAAAGCTTTTTTATCATGTCTCCCTTTTAGTTGTTATCTTCAGAAAAATAAACGCCCCGCCGCTATTATGAAATATGAAACTATTCCTATGCATACGGTAGTTCGTGTTATTATATGAGGAGAAGCAGGGATGCAATGAAAAAATCACATTATCTGATATGGCTCGGGATTTCTACTGCTGCAGGGACCGCCCTCGGAATGCTTGCAGGACGTAAACATCCGGCAAAAGGAGGATTGTTCGGTGCGGCAGCCGGCGTTGTTGCAGGCTCTGTTGTCGCAGGTGTATATCAGTACGTTACCTCTGTTGAAAAGGTGCCATATTACTCCAAGTCGTCCCCCCTCTACGACGATCTCAATACGCTCTGAATTTTGATAATCCTCATTTATCCTCCTGTTGCAAAACCTTGTGAACCGCCTGCGGGCATTGCGAGGCTTTCCGGAATGCTTGCCGATCATGGAGTTGAGCACCGTCTGTTGGATGCGAATATAGAGGGACTCCTTTATCTCCTCCTGAGACCTGTCCTTCCCGGAAAATCTGATAATGTATGGACGAAGAGGGCCTTCCGCAATTGTGAACGCAACCTTTTGTCTTTGAGAGATTCCGTCTTATACGGAAATCCCGACCGTTACAAAAGGGCTGTCAAGGATATTGGCCGGGTACTCAGCGTTGTCTCTCCATCCGGCGCTACAGTAGGTTTAGTGAATTACGAGCATGAGGGACTGTCTCCTTTAAGAAGCGGAGACCTTTTGACTGCCGCGGAACGGCCTGAGCTGGACCCGTTTTATCCTTATTTCCGGTCGAGGATTGAAGAACTTTTCAGGGAGAAGGAACCTCTGTTTGTGGGTATCTCACTGAACTATCTGAGCCAGGCGCTGTCGGCTTTTTCTATGATCGGTTTCATAAGGCGCGAATTCCCAGGGGTGAAAGTCATTATGGGAGGAGGACTTGTTACCTCATGGGTAAAGAATCTCCGATGGAAAAATCCCTTTTCCGGCCTGATAGATCATCTCGTTTCAGGGCCGGGCGAACATCAACTCCTGTCAATCCTCGGTCCGGATGCATCGGACGAAAAAACATGGAGACCGGATTATAATGCTCTGCCGCGGACTAATTACCTCTCACCCGGTTTTATCCTTCCGTACAGCGCCTCGACAGGATGTTACTGGAACAGGTGCTCATTCTGTCCCGAGAAGGCCGAAGGCAACCCTTATGCCCCCATTCCGGCACGGCAGGTTATCTCTGACTTAAAGTATCTTACTGAAAAGACCGGCCCTGCGCTTATCCATCTTCTTGATAATGCGATTAGTCCCGCGCTCTTCGACGCCTTTTGTGCTGATAACGCCGGCGTCCCCTGGTATGGGTTTGCACGTATCGGTCCTCATCTGACAGATCCCGATTTCTGCATGTCATTGAAAAATGCCGGGTGTGTCATGCTCAAGCTTGGTATTGAATCCGGGGACCAGGGTGTTCTCGATGCGCTGGGAAAAGGGATCAGCGTTGAGGCGTCCTCTGTTGTCCTGAAAATCTTAAAAGAGCGGGGATCGCCTCCTATGTGTATCTCCTCTTCGGCACGCCGGTTGAGAACGAAACAAGCGCGGCAAAGACGCTCGAATTTACCGTCCGGCACGGCGATTGTATAGACTTCCTTAATCTCGCAATTTTTAATATGCCTCTCTGCGGGGAGCACGATCCCGAAATCGAGACGAAGGGGTTCTATGAAGGGGATCTTTCCCTTTACACCGACTTTATACATCCGGCAGGATGGGACAGGAAGAGTGTCCGGCAGTTCCTCGATAACAAATTCAAAAGACACCCGGCGGTTTCCGCAATCCTTAAAAATGACCCGCCTGCATTTACCTCTAACCATGCGCCGTTTTTTGTGATGGGACGCGGGCAAAGATAAATTAGTCTGCTGTAAGTTGCATCATTAATTATGGAAACAAACTAATAGAAGCAATTTATGATATACTGTGAACAATAGATTTAATCTATTAAAAAAAAGAAGGGGGAACATGAAAATGGAAAAAAAGGCAAAGTGTGCTGCAAAAACCAAAGAAGGAAAACTATGTAAGAATTCCATAACCGGGAAATCGAAATTCTGTGCAACTCATAAGAAAAAATAGTTTGTAACCTATAGGATCATTTCTTAAGGAAATTCTCGGAGGATAGATTTAACTATTGAGAGCGTGTAGAATTTACACGTTAATGGAAAGTCTTTGTTTATTCCGCCTACAACTGTTCAATTGCAGACACTATCGAAGATTGATGAATACTGCATGTAATGATGAAGTTCAAAAGATACGATTTACCAATAAAACATTATAGTTTCCTAACTCAATTTCTTTCAAAATAATATCGTCAAATTCAGCTTGGGTGACTACTTTTGCCGGTTTATACCCTTCCCTTAATTCTGTATACGGGCAACCTTCGGGGAGCAAATAGTCTTTGTTTATCATTTCTTCGCGAGTGAAACACTTGACATCACATTTAAATCTTTTATCGTATACAGCACATGTATTATCATTATTTAAATATTTACAAGGCATAGTGGGATGTAAAACGTAATTTCCATCTGATAAACCTACTTTTACATGACAACATAATCCACATTTTTTGCATAGGGTTTCCACTTCTTTATCTTTTTTCTTTAATAAAGCCTCTTTCTTCAACTCAGAAAATGACTTTTTCTTTTTCGACATAAATATTCCCTCTTTGTCAATTTTCTTTCAAAGTAATAAAGTGAGAGTCAAATTCTTCTCGCATATTATTAAGACCCCTAAAGAAACAATGCCATGTGTAATATTGTATCTTAAGGCCAAATCAATAAGTCAATGTTTCAGGAAGATAGAGAGGGCCACCTGGAAAGGCAGCGAATCGATGTTTGTACCGGCAACCAACACAGTGATTCAAATTAAGCTTTATTAATGCTAAGATGTATCTAATCTAATATTCAAAAATAATATAGATGAGGGGGGCACATGCCAAAGAGATTATCAAGGATAATACTATTATTTTCATTCTCACTGTTTTTCATTGTATTTATTCTGCCTCAGTTCATTTCATTATATGTTGACTGGCTATGGTTTAAAGATGTCAAATTCGAAAAAATATTCACTACTAAATTAAATGCTCAGGTAATTGCTGCATTCGCAGGAGTGCTGATAGGTTTTATTATCTCATATATAAACATCCGGATCTCCATGCAGGCTACGAAAGATAGGGCTATTGTTCCGTCTTTTCATAATCAGGAAATATCACAGCTTAGTATACTGAGAAATTTTGACCGGATAAAAATTATTGTGCCGGTATTAATCGGGTTGTTTGTAGGGTTATTGTTAAATAATAACTGGCTGACATTTCTATATTATTTAAATGGGGTAGAGTCGGGTTATTCTGATCCGATATTCGGGAAAGACATTTCTTTTTACCTGTTTACTCTCCCTGTCTACGAAATCATCTCTTCGGTCTTGCTGCTTATTTTGGTGTTATCTCTTGTTATTTCAGCCTTAAACTACGTATTGAAGGGCGCTGTATCCTTTACCCGAAAAGGCATAAGCTCTGAGCGGTATGCTTCGGCACATTTTTCCGTTATAGGGTTTTTTATTTTTCTTGTATTGGCATTTAATGCATATATAGAAATGCATACCATTTTATATTCGTCACACGGGCATGTAGCCGGTGCAACCTACAAAGACGTTTATGCAGTTATACCATTTCTGAAGGCAAAGGTATTTGTCGCTATTGCAGCAGCAGTCCTTTTAATAGGCAATATTGCTCTGAGACGCAATCTGATTTCCATAGGTACTATAGTGGTATATCTTGCGGTATCTTTTATAGGCAGTACTGTGTATCCCGCGATCCTGCAGAAATTTGTGGTAGCGCCGAATGAACTCGTAAAAGAGACCCCCTATATCACATATAACATATCTTCAACAAGGAAGGGTTTCGGCATTGATAAGGTGGAAGAGAGGAATATAACCGGCAGCACCGCGCTTGACAGGAATGATATCAGGAAAAACAGCGCAACCATAAAAAATATACGCCTCTGGGACCATAGACCGCTGCTCGATACCTTTAGCCAGATCCAGGAGATTCGCACCTATTATGAGTTTACTTTAGTCGGCAATGACCGTTATATGATCAACGGGGAATATCGCCAGACAATGCTTTCACCGAGAGAACTGTCTACGGAAAGCATCCCGACGCGAAACTGGATAAATGAGACGCTGACATTTACCCATGGATATGGGATAACGCTTGGACCCGTAAATCAGGTAACACCTGAAGGACTGCCGGTATTGCTTATTAAAGATATCCCCCCGGTATCGACCGTGGCTGACGTAAAGGTCGGCAGACCGGAAATCTATTACGGCAAATTGTCCAGTAAATACGTGATTGTCAATACTAAGTCGAAAGAGTTTGATTATCCGTCGGGAGAGGAGAATGTCTATACTGAATATTCAGGTAAAAGCGGTGTTGTAATAGATTCATTTTTAAAGAAAATTGCTTTTTCCGCTTATTATGGTTCGTTGAAACTGTTTCTCTCAAATGATATAACCCGGGAAAGCAGGATTCTGTTCCATAGAAATATTCTTGAAAGAGTCCATGAGGTAATGCCTTTTCTGATGTTTGACAACGATCCTTATATGGTCGTATCTGATGATGGACAACTCTTCTGGATATATGATGCATATACTGTAAGCGGCAAATTCCCTTATTCACAGCGGATAGAGAATGGAATTAATTACATAAGGAACTCGGTGAAGGTGACGATTAACGCATACGATGGAAGCATGAAGTTTTACATAGCAGACAAGGAAGACCCTGTCATCAGAACAATAAGCAGAACGTTCCCGGGTGCACTGCTGCCTTTGTCGGAAATGCCGGCTGATCTGAAAAAACATATCCGGTATCCCCTGGATATTTTCGGCATTCAGACACAGGTGTACTCGACATATCACATGGAAGTACCGCAGATTTTTTACAACAAGGAAGACCAGTGGGAGATACCGGTTATGGGAACAAGCAAAGAAGCAACGGCTATGGAATCCTATTACACGATCATGAAACTGCCGGAGGAGAAAAAGGAAGAGTTCATCCTGATGGTACCCTTTAATCCGAAGAAAAAAGACAACCTGTCGGCATGGATGGTTGCCCGCAGTGACGGCGAAGACTATGGGAAGCTCATGGTTTATCGTTTTCCCAAGGACAGGCTCGTTTACGGGCCGAAGCAGATTGTCGCCAGAATAAATCAGGATACTGAAATATCAAGGCAGGTATCACTCTGGGACCAGCGTGGTTCACAGGTTATCCAGGGGACACTGCTGGTTATTCCAATTGAAAATTCTCTCATCTATGTGCAGCCGCTGTATCTCCGGGCAGAGACGGGGAAAATACCGGAACTGAAAAGAGTTATCGTAGCGTACGAAAACCGTATCGCTATGGAGGAAACACTCGATGCCGCGCTTTCGAGAATATTTGGAGATGTCAGGATTTCAGAAGAAGCAGGGCCGTCCAAAGCTGTCCTGCTTCCTGCAGTTAAGGAGGAAAAGGGTCTTGCTTCAGTTGCCGGAGAGCATTTTGATCGCGCCATGAATGCCCAAAGGGAGGGCAACTGGGCTTTGTATGGAGAAGAAATCAGGAAGCTGGGCGAGATTATTAAGAAAATGCGGAAGTAATAGAGGAAGTAATAGAGGAAGTAACATTGTTCATAGTCCGAATTGGTCCCTCTGTATCCCACTTGTCATCCGGGAATTCAAGGGCAATTGTTGATGTCCATCAGTTAAAATATACAAGTGATACAGGTCGGCAATCTTTCAAAGGCATATGGGACACAGGTCATTTTCGACGATGTCGGTTTTACGGTCAGCGCCGGCGAGCGGATCGGGCTTGTGGGGAGGAACGGGCATGGGAAGACGACCCTTCTCAGGATGATAATCGGCGAGGAAAAGCCGGACGCGGGTGTCATCAGTATTCCCAACAATTATATCGTCGGCTATCTTTCCCAGCACCTTCAGTTCAGCGAGGATTCGGCGCTGAAAGAAGGGTGTCTCGGTCTTAAACCCTCTGACGACGGCAGGGATGAATCTTATAAAGTTGAGACTATACTGATGGGCCTCGGTTTTTCGCAGGCGGATTTGTCGCGTCATCCCCTTGACCTGTCCGGAGGCTTTCAGGTCCGCTTGAATCTCGCTAAGCTGCTTGTCTCCGAACCGGACATGCTTCTCCTTGATGAGCCGACAAATTATCTTGATATTGTCTCGATACGATGGCTTACCCGTTTTCTGAAATGCTGGAAGGGGGAGCTTATACTGATTACCCATGACAGGGAATTTATGGACGGCGTTACGACCCATACCATGGGCATCCACCGCCAAAAGATACGGAAGATAGCAGGCCCTACCCATAAACTCTATCAGCAGATACTCATGGAAGAGGAAGTCTACGAGCAGACGAGGATCAATGAAGATAAAAAGCGCAAGGAAGTAGAGCAGTTCATAAACAGGTTCAGGGCCCAGGCGAACCGAGCGAGTCTGGTACAGTCAAAGATAAAGGCGCTCCGGAAGAAGGAGAGGCTCGAAAAGATGTCCGGGATAAAGGACCTGGAATTTGAATTTGTGCCGGCGCCTTTTACAGGGAAATGGCTGATAGAGGCGAAAGACCTTTCTTTTTCATTTGAGCCCGAAGGACCTCCGCTCATAGACGGTTTGAATCTGATCGTAGGCAAAAGGGACCGGATAGCGGTTATCGGGAAAAACGGTAAGGGCAAGACGACGCTCCTGAATTTGCTTGCAGGGGAAATGCAGCCGCTAAGGGGTGAAGTTGCCCGCCATCAACACTTAAAACTTGCCTATTTCGGCCAGACCAATATTCAGCGGCTCTCCCCTGAAAAGACGGTGGAAGAAGAGATACTCGAGGCGCGTCCCGATTATAACAGGGGCGCCGCGCGGACCATCTGCGGGATTATGATGTTCGAAGGCGACGCCGCGCTCAAGAAGGTGAAAGTGCTTTCCGGCGGTGAGAAAAGCCGGGTGCTTCTTGGAAAACTTATCGTTAGCCCCGCCAATCTGTTAATGCTTGACGAGCCCACCAATCACCTTGATATGGAATCCATAGACTCGCTGCTGGAAGCGATAGACGCATTTGAAGGCGCCGTTGTAATCGTCACTCACAGCGAGATGATCCTTCATACAGTGGCCACAAGACTCATTGTTTTCGATGACGACAGGGTCAAGGTTTTTGAAGGCACATACCAGGATTTCCTCGACAGGGGCGGGTGGAAAGAAGAGGGCGTTGCCGAAGTCCGTGCAACCGGGTATTCAGAGCAAAGGGGCAATGGCGCAAACAGAAAGGATCTGAAAAGGAACAGGGCGGAATTGATCAACAGCCGCTCCAGAGTTCTTGTGCCGCTTCAGTCAAGGATATCCGGAATAGAAGAGACGATCACACAACTCGAACACGGGCTCGATCATGACACACAAGCGCTTATCGAGGCTTCCGTTAAAGGGGACGGAGCATCCATCAGACGGTTGTCCATGTCCGTCCGCGAGGCGGAAGGAAAGATCAACATTCTATTTGACGAGCTTCAAATACTTACCGATGAGCTTGAAACAAAAACAAGGGAATTTGAGGAGAAGCTTGAGGCGCTCAAGGCGGCAGACGGGTAGCCTATATAACCTAAACGTTGCACAAACGGCAGTGCAGACACGATGAAAAATCTTCTAATGCGACAAAGGACTATATTCCGAACACATAAATGCGGATCTAACCTTTAGTGTCTTTCAGAAAAAGGCCATAGCGCTGCATTAAAGTACATTAAGGTGTCGCTACAAGACTTTTTCATCGCATCAGCACTGCCGTTTATAATAAGTTTTTGCAACTGGTAAGATTATTTATGTTTCAATTGAGACTACAGTTTTTACATAGTAAAGACACCCTTGCGGAGTGCCTTGAGGATATGACGGGGAAACCTGTTTCTCTGACCATTACCGACAATGCCGCCAGTCTTCTTTCGATAAGGACAAAAGGCGATTCAGTTTCCGTAAGAATGCACTGGATGTTCCTCAATGCCGGAGAAGAGACTATAAGAGAAATAGCCGGCTTTATTAAGACCCGAAAAGGCCGGACGCCGCTCATCAGAAAATTTATCGGCGAAAACCGGGCTTTTCTTAAAAAGAAAGAGCGGCCTGCAAGCCGGCTCAATCTCCGGACAGATGGTAGATTTCACGATCTGAAAGAGATTTTTGATAACCTAAATCATGTGTATTTTAATGGAAACGTCACTGCGCTTATCGGGTGGGGAAAACAACATTCACGGAGGCTGGTGAGAAAGCGCACCCTGGGAAGTTATTGCAGGCAAGGCAATACGATACGGATAAGCCCGGTCCTGGACGGCAAAAATGTCCCCCGATATTTTCTTGAGTTTGTTGTTTACCATGAAATGCTTCACAGCGACATGAAAGAGGAAAAGAAAAACGGAAGGAGATTAGTGCATCCCCCTGAATTTCAAAGACGCGAGCGGTTGTTCAGGGAATATGAAAAAGCGGCGGCGTGGGAAAAAAGGCGACTGTAATTCAGAGTTGCCTGCCTCAACCAAAAACACATTCCGGCGATTTCTTATAAAATAAAAACCTGCGTGCAAGTGAACGTTTTCCATCGCTTGAAATTATTGAGTATTACTGGTACAAATATGTATGTCGATGGGAAGCATCAAACTAAGAAGGGGAACAAGTGCAGAATCGCCGGGAAGGGTGGGGAGACGAAAAGATGGGGCATAATATAGTGCAAGAAACAAGACCTGACCCTTATTTCTTGACCCTCTGAAAGAAATATGCGGAATTGACAAGTTACGCAAAAACGTTTCTTTCTGTGAGGAAGTGAAATATATCTGTAGCTGTTTTAAATTCCTGTTTCTATATGTAAGAAAAATACTTTCTTCAATCCGGGGTGGGAAAGCCATATCAAACAAAGCCCCTGTTTTCAAAAAATCTTTTTTGTTTGAGCTATCCCTGGCTTCTTCTCGGTCCTCTGGAAAGAAAGAGCGGGCAACTGTCATAGTCCTCTGTTGCGCAGAAATCTTCCTTTTGCGCTTGTCGATGCAAGTAGGCATTATTAGTGTTTTTCCGTGTTGCTTAAAGGAACTATTTTACCTTTTCTTATTACACCCATCCCCATGGGAAGACTTAATCCGCCGTCGTTGTCAATTGCAATGTTGCCCATAATGCCTTCAAATTTCCTGTTCGTGGTTTTGAATGAAACTGTTTCGGCATTCCCATGACCTGTTACAAGCCCATCCACAAGCCCTTCGGAAAGGATACTTAGGGCATCATAGGCGAATGCCGCTTCAAGACCAGGAGTATGACCGTAAATGTTGAGGAAGCTTTGTTCAAAGGCTTTTGCTTTTTCATTTTTATGAAATACATATTGCGGCGCCGCAATAATTGTTCCTTCGGAAAGTTCCGATGATAAATTTTCTAAAGAAAGCAGATTGATTCCGCTTACGATCTTTATTCTGCCGGTTAATTTCCGGCGGGCGAGTTCGTCGAGTATCGGAATATATTCCTCTTTAAAGCCGAGGATCAAAAGGCTTGAAGGTCTTGAGTGTTCTATTCTCTCAACGGTTTCCTTAAAGTTTATTTGCCCCGGAGCGTATGGTTCATAGAAAGATACATTTATGTTGCTTTGCGTGAATTTAGGGATCAGATAATCGGTGACCTGTCTGCTGATTTGAGGTTGGTTTGCAAAAAGAACGGCAATTTGTTCCGCTTTGTTTTCTCCCGCGAAGTAACGCGCAATCTGCTCCGCTTCAGCCTCCTGACTCAGAGAAAGTCTGAAGATGTAAGGTGACAGTTTCTGAATTGTGGAGTCGGAAGTTAAAAAGCCCATGATTATCTTGTTTTTGTTGGCGATGTATGATATTGAACGGCTTACCGGCACTGTGGATGCCATGAAAGCGGACACCCGCTCAGTATTTAAAAGGCTATCTGTTATAGCTTCAAGGGACCGGCTATAGCTGTCCTTGAAAATCAGAGTGATTGACGCGTCATCATGCTTCTGATTAAAATCCTGCATAGCAAGTTCCATCGCCTTTTTCTCTTCCTGCCCACGGTAAGTTAACGGCCCGGTTAATGGAAGTATCACGCCTATTTTAAGTATGACTTTCTCTTTTTCTTTTTGGGGCTGCCGGTTACAGTCTGTGAAAGAAAAAATCGAGACCAAAATCAGGACAATAAAAATTATTGATGCACTCAAACGATATTTTTTCAATTATACGCTCCTCAGAACAGAGATTATGAGGATATTATTTTGACCTGACATATTTTAGCATACGGGGATTCATAATTAGTAGATACGGACCGGTGACGAAGTTGTTTCGGTGGGATAGAGGTTTTTTCGCGTTCCTTGTGGCATTTTTTCAGGCCGCGTTTGATAAATTAATTACTTATCAAGTAATATTAAGTAATAAGAAGGCGGACCCCCAAAGTGAATTACAAATCTATATTGAAACAACCTGCGATCTATCATAAAAATCGGGGATGTCCCTTTTTATTGATTTGTGTCGCTCTTCTTTCTATAGCAGGGATCGGGATAATATCCTATGACAGTGATTTTTCGGATAACAATGATCCCCCTGTCGTTGCCTTTCAATATCCGGTTATTATTTTTAATAATTTTCAGGAATTGGAGCGCTTAAAAATATCCGAAGAACCAATCGAGCTTCCTCTAATAAATATCTTTTCTTTCCTTAACAGGGCCCCCCCGCTTTAGTTCCAACATCAAGTCTTAAAAAAGTCATTTAGGCGACCGGCTGATGCTATCTCATGATTCTTCCCAAAACAGAGGTAGCCGCAGTAACGCTCAGATAACCAAAAACACATAAGGAGATCATCATGTTTGGATTAGGCACACCTGAATTAATAGTTATTTTGGTCATAGCGCTTTTGATATTCGGACCGAGCAAGCTTCCGTCTTTGGGGAAAGGCGTAGGAGAGGCGATTAGAAGCTTCAAAAAAGGAATTAAGGATGACGAACCAAAAGAAAGCGGGATAGAAGAAAAACAGAAAGTTTAACGACTATTTGGAAGAGGAAAGGTTTTATCTTATTGAACGACCAGTTATATTAAATGAAAGGCAGACATGATAAAAAACCATTTAAAATGCGACAAAAGATAATCCATATTCACCTGACGGCACTTTTGACATAATGTGTCTTTTAGATAAGGGTATATCAAACAGTGCTAATAGTGCATTAATGAGTCGCTTAAAAGCTTTTTTATCATGTCTGCCTTTCAAATTAAGCGCCTATTTTGCAGAAGTTAGATTGATTATTCTTAGACCTGCGAAGGATGGAGATTCTTTGACATAACCGAAGAAGTTCTGATATTTTATAAACGGCGATGGAGTTCGCCGTTAACCGCTCCGGATTGTCGGAGCTGATAACTCCTACCACTTCCTCCCTAATCTCTCCATTATCGGCGAGGGTCGGGTGGAAGTAGTAGGAGTTTTTTTGTTTTTAAGAATTCCCTAATTATACTAAGGAGTTCATAAGTAAGGACACATTTAAACACCCTCCCCTTTATCCCCTCCCCTCAAGGGAGGGGCGATTCTTAAGTCCCCTCTCCCTTGAGGGGAGAGGGCAAGGGTGAGGGTGGATGGAAATGGAGGGTTGATGGATAACCAGTGGCTTCAGGCAGCTTTGTGGATGGGGCTTGCGCTTATTGCAACCTTACTCTCAGTGAGGATAGCGATATCCATTGCACTGCTTGAGATAATGGTCGGTGTAATTGGCGGAAATTTCCTGCCATTACAGAGGACTGAGTGGGTAAATTTTCTTGCAGGATTTGGGAGTATCCTTCTGACATTCCTTGCCGGAGCTGAAGTCGACCCTGAGGTGATGAAAAGGAAGTTTAAGGAGAGCATGACCATAGGGGTGGTTTCTTTTGCAGGCCCGTTTCTTGGTGTGATGGCATATGCCTATTATGTATTGGGATGGAGCCTTCCTGAAGCACAAATAGCCGGCATTGCATTGTCAACCACCTCTGTTGCGGTCATATATTCCGTAATGATCGAATCCGGTTATAATGAGACAGAGCTTGGGAAAATAATTATTGCGGCCACTTTCATAACCGATCTTGGGACCGTTCTCGCCCTCGGCATTCTGTTTGCAAATTACAACTTATACATGGTTCTGTTTATTATTGTTACGGGGATGACCTTATTTATCCTACCAAAATTTACCCCATGGTTTTTTAAAAAGGTCGGGAGCCGCATAAGCGAACCTGAGACTAAGTTCATTTTTTTCCTGCTCTTCGGCCTTGGCGGACTCTCACTAACCGCAAAAAGTGAGGCCGTACTTCCCGCCTATCTCGTCGGGATGGTTCTTGCGCCATTTTTCCTGGCGAATAAGACACTCAGCCACAGGATGCGTGTAACAGCTTTTACGATGCTGACGCCTTTTTATTTTCTCAAGGCCGGCTCACTGGTAAAGCTTTCAGCAGTATGGAACAGTGCACTTTTAATAGGAATTTTTCTTCTAATAAAGGTTGTAACAAAATTCATCGGCATATGGCCGGCAATGGAGAGGTTCAAATTCACAAGGAAAGAAAATATGTATACAACCCTGCTCATGTCTACCGGCCTTACATTCGGCTCAATCTCCGCGCTCTTCGGACTGACCAACGGAATTATCAATCAGGAGCAATATACAATACTGCTGACGGCTGTTATACTTTCAGCAGTAGTGCCGACAATTATTGCACAGAAGTGGTTTCAGCCAGAGATGAAGAAGGAGGATACATAAAATGTACAAGAAAATCCTTATCGCAAATGACGGTTCCGAAGGCGCAAAGAAGGCGCTGAGAGTAGCCATAGACCTTGCGAAGAAATACGGCGCGGAACTTCACAGTATATCAGTCGAAGAAGGTGTCCCTCATTATGCGGCGACCATCGGTGAAGTGGAGGAGTACCGGAAGGAAGCGAACGGCTTTTTCCGGAACATCAATGACGAGGCGGCGGAAGAGGCTGAAAAAGCCGGTATCACACTTCATGTGAAGGTGCAGGCAGGTCATGAGGTTGAAACGATAGTAAATTATGCAAGAGATGGTAATTTTGACCTTCTGGTAATCGGCTTCATGGGACATTCAAAGATATTCGGCAGGGTCTGGGGGTCCACTTCACAGAACATCACCAAGCTCTCTCCATGTACAGTAATTGTGGTGAAATAGCTCTATAGAAAAAACAGGTAATAGTTCAAACCCGCCTTGTCCTTGATTTTCAGTCGATATGCAGCACTACGGTAAAACTGTTGAATATTGCCCACACCCGGTCATTTTCTTTAAAGCCCGTCAACCGGGCGTTTTCAGCGCTCACAACAGAGCAGAGTTCCGTGCCGTCCGAAATGCGTACGACATACTCTGTCGTTATTTTGCCTTTATTGATGCGCGTAATAGTTCCGATAAACCGGTTTTCCGCTGAAGATTCGGGTTCCCTATCGTTTTTCTCCAGAATTACCCATGGGGCCTTTACTTCTGCCGTAATTAAAGACCCCTTCCTGAGGCCGAGCCGGGACAGGCTGTCATTGGTGATTATCGTTGTTATGATATCCCCGCTCAACGTAATCATCTCCACTTTTGCCTGAATGTCTCCCTTTTTGATGGAACTGATTTTACCGAAAAAGCTGTTCCGGGCGCTTGTTTTTCGACGTGATTCCTTTTCAATAAAGTGTTTCGCCACCTGCCGCATATCGGCATCGGAAAAGTCAACATAGGAAGCCGTCATGTTGAGTGTGGAATGGCCCAACATCCTTTGCACAACCGGTAAGGGCATATTGTTCTGCATTAGTTCTATGGCCCGGGACCTCCGTATGCTTTCCGGAGCGCCCATGGCAGGGGGAATGCCTGAGTCTATTGCCCGTTCGTAAAATTTGCGGCGAACATGGCCTGGGTCCACTTTGAAGAAATGGCCCAGATATTTTTTAAAGGCAGGGTCATTCAGTGAAGACTTAATTTCTTCAGAGAGTACTTCCGGTATCTGCACTTCCCGAGGTGGCCGAATATTCTTCTTTTCCGTTCTCCCCAAAAACACCAGGTGATCTTTGAAATCAACATCCTGAAAGGGATTAAGGGCTATCACTTCGTTCAGTTTGCCTCCGGTATAACGGATCAAAAGGAATATCAGCAGGATGCGCTTGCGGGACAAAAGAATGTCGGCACGAGGGGAACCGTCTGCCCACTTACGGAATGTCTGTTCCATTCGATTTAACTGAACAGTATCAAGACAAAAGGTTCCACTCGGCATTGAGACAATGCGTGCGTGGCTTGGCCGCTCGGGTACAGTGGTCTGCGGCGCCTGTTTTTTATATCGAAGCATTATCCATTATTATAACAATCAAACCTGCTGATTGTTTACCTAAACGTTGCATAAACGGCAGGGTGGACACGATGAAAAGTCTTGTAATGCGACAAAAGATTATATTATAAACACATAAATGTAGAGCCGACCTGTGGTGTCTTTCAGAAAAAGGCCGGCTCTTAATATAAAAGTACGCTAAGGAGTCACTACAAGACCTTTTCATCGCATCAGCCCTGCCGTTTGTAATAGTTTTTTGCAACTGATGAGTTTATCCGGGACAATAATTTGCATAGTGTTCCGGAGTATTGAGCTTTTATTCACGGCGCTATTGACATCTGATATATTATATGATAACGTTATTAACACGATAAATAAATTATTCGTGTTAATAGACTAACATATTTAAGGAGGTTTTTATGTATTTCGAGACTTCCGGAGTCGAGGTTGCTCCCTGGATACCTCCCCTCGTTGCGCTGGTCGTATCTTTCTTCACATCCATGGGCGGAGTTTCAGGCGCCTTTCTTTTACTGCCGTTCCAGATGAGTTTCCTTAATTTCACAAGCCCGTCTGTGAGCGCTACCAACTTTGTCTTTAATATCGTTGCCATTCCAAGCGGCGTATACCGCTACCTTAAGGAAGGCAGAATGGCATGGCCATTGACGTGGGTTGTCATTATAGGTACCCTACCCGGCGTCTTCATAGGATACTATCTCAGAGTTCTGTATCTTCCCGATCCGAGGACTTTCAAGCTCTTCGTAGGATGCGTACTTCTCTATATAGGCGTACGTCTTATCTATGAACTTACAGGGAAAGCCTCGGCAGGGAAGGCAAAGATGAAGGCCCTCGAAGATAAATTCAGGGAAAGAACTAAACAGATTAAAGACCAACAAAAAAGCAGATTGGCATCCGGTCTTCCTCCGGAGGCTGTCGTCAAAACCATCTCGGCAAGTTTTACAAGGATAGAATACGAGTTCTGGGGAGAAAGGTTCTCATACAGCACAATAGCCATGTTTTTCCTTGCTTTTTTTGTAGGAGTCATTGGCGGCACTTATGGGATCGGCGGAGGCGCTATCATCGCGCCATTCTGCGTTGCGGTCTTCCATCTTCCCGTTTATACAATTGCAGGGGCCGCCTTAATGGGGACATTAATAACTTCAGTGGCAGGGGTAGTTTTCTACAGCATCATTCCCGCAAAGGCCGGGATGGCTACTTCACCTGACTGGATGCTTGGGTTTCTTTTTGGCGCAGGCGGATTCATCGGCATATACCTCGGCGCCCGGTTTCAGAAATTCGTGCCGCAAAAGGCCATCAAGCTGATGCTGGGTACGATTATTGTTTTCCTTGCAATCAGATATATTTCACAGTATTTTATGAAATAGGAGGTGTCATATGAACGGATTGGTATGCCCGACAGCAGGAATGGAAAAGCTGATGGTTGCCACAGACGGCTCGGATTACAGTGAAAGCGCTATAAGAGAAGCTATCAACCTTGCAAAGGTATGTTCGAGCAGACTGTTTGCAGTTTCAATAGTTACAACAAATCTTGAGTTTGAGACTGTTGTCCCTCAGGTTATGGAAAAAGATGAAAAAGAGGCAAGGGAGCATATTGAATCAATAAAGAGCAGGGCGGCAAAAGAAGGCATTGACTGCGATGCGATCGTCCGTCTGAGCGAAGACCCCTTTCAGGACATCATAGATCTGGCGGAAAAAAATAAAGTCAATATGATAATCATTGGTACCCACGGCAGGACAGGACTGAAAAGGCTTATGATGGGCAGCGTCACGGCAAAGGTTATCGGACATTCTCCCATCAATGTCCTTGTGGTTCCATTACATGCAAAGGTTGAGTGCAGGAATATTCTTCTGGCGACTGACGGCTCAAAATACAGTGATGCCGCCGCCTCCGAAGCCTTCGGCATTGCAAAAAAATGTGGAAGTTCACTCTTTGTCATATCCGTCGCTTCCGCAGATACGGAGGTTGCTTCGGCGGCAGGCAATGTAAAAAAGGTCACCGGCACGGCAGAAAGAGAGAATATCCACATAGAGGGCATAGCAGTCAAAGGCAAACCATATGAGGCCATAATAGAGACTGCAAAGCAGAAACGTGCCGACCTGATAATTATGGGAAGTCACGGAAGGACCGGCCTTGAAAGGCTTCTCATGGGGAGCGTGACTGAGAGAGTTATCGGTCATTCAGAAGTTGCAGTTCTGGTAGTCAAGGCATAGTTTTTTTTCATCGAGGTTTACACGCCGTCGGCCGATATGCTTCTGTCAGGGGGTGCCATGTATAAATCAAGAAGCATTTCACTCAAAAACATCTTCTTAGTCTTTTTAAAGATAGGGACCTTTGCCTTTGGAGGCGTCTATTCCATGCTCACCTTTTTTGAAAAAGAGCTGGTGGAAAAACGCAAATGGATCACGCATGAAGAATTCATAGAAAGCGTGGCATTGGGTCAGATGACACCCGGCCCTCCCATCATCAATACCGGAATCTGCATTGGGTATAAACTGAAGAAGATAAAAGGGGCCTTGGTTACCACTGCAGGGCAGACTTTCACCGGCACAGTTCTGGCCGTCCTTTTAGCAATATTCTATGTAAAAACAAAGGGCAATGTCCTTATAGTCTCAATCATGAAAGGTATAGGGGCGGCGGTAGTAGGGTTGCTCCTCTCCATTGTTTACAAGATGGCAAAAAATACTGTTCAAGATTATAAAGCAGCCATATTTGCTTTAACGGCTTTTTTTGCACTTAGCGTACTCAAGCTTAACCCGATCGGGCTTATTCTGGCTTCCGGTATTGCAGGGTTCATCGTGTACAGAAAGAAAAAGGAATGATTCTTCTTAAATTCTGCCTGATACTTTTTGTTGTCAATTCCCTGACAATCGGGGGCGGTTTCATGATGCTTCCGGTACTCCACAAGGAATTTGTAGAAAAATATCACTGGATAACGAATCAGGAATTTCTTGATGCTATTGCTATCGGTCAGATAACACCTGGCCCTCTAACGGTTATGAATGCCGTTATCGGGTATAAAATATCAGGGATCATAGGCGCTGTTCTTGCAATGGCAAGTTCCTATCTCCCTTGTATTATTATTGTTACCCTGGCATGCAGATATTACTTTCATTACAAAGAATCGGTCATAGTTAATTCAAGTTTCCGGGGGATAAAACCCGCAGTCATCGGACTCCTGGCTGCAGTGGCTATCCCACTGGGAAACACTTCTATAGTGGATTTTATAACTTTTTGTATCGCTGTTATCAGCTTCGCCGTCATTGCCTTTACGAGGATAGATCCCACTTTCGTCATTATCGGAGCCGGAATCATCGGCGCTCTATTTCTATAATCATGAGAGAATGCAAATTTAAGTTTCAGATGGCCTTTGAAAGGATTAAATGAGAAGAAGTCCAGGAGATTTTTGATATCGCGAATCCGTATCTTGCCGGTTCAATTTTGCGCTAAGTTTGTCTTCTCGTCG
>JBAZWR010000025.1:0-25190 GCA_041660325.1 Thermodesulfovibrionales bacterium
ACATCCAGGAAATGCCTGAACGTTTCCATTCAAGGCTAAATTCAAAAGGGAAAAAGTACTTATACCAGATTTGGAACCATCCTTTTAAAAAAAATGTTTTCAACAGGCACTATTATTATCACATAAGAAAACCTTTGAATATTGAAAAAATGAAACAGGCTGCGGATTTGTTTGTTGGAACCAAAGACTTTCGGAGTTTTACGGCCTTGAAGTCCAAGAACAAATCGACCGTTAGGACACTCTCAAAGATTGAAATTCTTAAAAAAGAAAGTGAAATCACTATCAATTTTTCTGGAGATGGTTTTCTTCATAGAATGGTCAGAGTGATTACCGGGACGATTATTCAAGTTGGTTTAGGAGAGCTTTCTGTTTCAGAAATTAAAGAAATGTTTGAAAAGGAACAACGCTCAGCGGCCGGCTTTACAGCTCCTCCTCATGCCTTGTTTCTGGTTAAGGTCATTTATTGAACCTGAAAACAGTCTGTTTTTTGTTTTTTAGTTTTATTTTTGTAATTAGCAGTTTTATAATGCGCAATCAAATATCGAGCCGTTTTGTACTTCCTGAAACAAACAGGATTAAAATTTGATATAATTGTGCAGATTCCTACTCGAAAGAGATGTTGGAGGACATATGCGGGTAATTTTGCTGACATTATTTATAAACATAGTTCATAGGGTCAAATCTTCATTATTGACATAATCCTTCGATTCTGATTATGAGTTCTCGCAACTTCTTGTCTTTCCGCTTCTTTTTAGCAAGCCTTCTCCGTTCCTGGCTCACCGATGTATAGCCAACTCCGAATATCTGCCCGATTTCCTCTCCTTTTAAACCTCCAAGCCGGTATAGTAAATCCATCGCTATCTGTCTGCACTCACCTTTATTCTCCCTCATATAATCCAGACTCTTTCCGGTCTCATCTTCTATAGCACCCATAATTCCTTCCACAGAATTATAACAGTGTATTTTTTTCACCGCAGGAATTTCACTGCTTTTATCTTTATCAATAATTTTTTCTTTTACCCATTCAATAAACTCGGAGCGGCCTATAAGACTCTGGCCTAATATTTTGTCCTTTATATCTATAGCCTTCGACAGCTCTGCATACAATAAATCTTTATACTTCTTTCTGGCTATTTCAGTGTCTCCACCGTATTCACTAAGAACCATGCCGTAATCGATAAAATACAACCTTCTGTTACCATTAAGATAACCTTGCAGGCTGCTCCATGGATATCTTGTAAGCTTCTTGATCCTTTCTTCTATTGGCAACTTTAACATGCCCTTGACCTTAACCGGATTAAGATGGATATACCGTGAAAGAACCGAGAGATATGCCCCTTTGTCTACCAATATACTCTTGTACCTGCCCTGGTAAAGGTGCCCGATGCGTTTATGCCTGCGGTTGTAATATCCGGTATACGTAATATTAAACTGCCTCATGAATTCTGAAAGGTTTCCAAGCGGCGTTTCTATAAGAAGGTGAAAGTGGTTGTCCATTAAGACATAACTGAAAAGTTTAACTTTATATACCATTAGTGAATGAACAAGAATCTCCAACATCTTCTTCCGGTCAAGGTTATCCCTGAATATATTTTTCCTGTCATTCCCCCTGCATGTAATATGATACACTGCACCAGGATATTGTATGCGAAGCGGCCTTGCCATGTGCCTTTATACCATTCTGTGTCTTGTTATGTCAAGAATGAAGATTTGACCCCATAAAAAGACCTACATAGGCAAGCTAAAGACATATTTTTGCAAGACAACATTTACAAGCGGGTATTCAACGACTCTTTAGCAGCAGAACATATTTATTTATTGAAAAGTTTGAGCGGCGCAATTGACAAGTACAGGGAATATTTGAATACGAGAGCAAAGAATAATGAAGCAACTGATTTAGACAAGGAGCAACAAGACCTTTTAAAATATTCGGCTTCGAGAACATTTGTTTTTTTATATAATTGGCCGACTTGCTGAAGTAATATTAAATAAAAAAGTTACAGACCTATATAATTGGAAGGCAAAGCCTGCCCTCATTTCACAAACCAATACTTCAGTCATGAAAGGCTGGTTAGAAGTATTACAAACAATATTTCCCCAAATAGTTTTTGTCATCAAGAAGGAAAAGAAAGCCGATTCCGCAAATCCGTTTTATGAAATACATAGAAGTTTTGAACAATCGAAGAGTGTGGCTGATGAATTAAAGGCTTTATTAGCTTCCCAGTTGCCGATTTTAGGGAAGCAATTTGAGAACATAAGAAAAAGGACAATACTTTAGCGGGTCTTAACACGCACATTGCCTTGCCCTGAAATGGTCGTGCAAACGTAAAAATAAAGACAACAAGTCAAAAATGAAGAATACTTTCAACAACTGCATTTACACCGACTGGCGATAATGCTGGTTTGATTTTTCGCTGCGATTGTTGCGCCAGCGGGTGACGCATCTCGTTACTTCTCCTGAACTTTTCATTTTCTGACTATACTGACTTAGCACGAAATATTTTCTAAAATATAGTTGTTTGTTGAATTTCTGAGTTATTACTTTAATAATCTCGGTATTAGATATTTACTTACTGCCCCTTCATTTTATGATCCCGGCTGACGACATCTTCTTGATCATGACCTTGATAAATGCATTTATCAATTGCTGTTCGCCCTCGGTTCTCTCTGTTTTCGAATGGCCGGACCAGATCAGCTTCTCAGTCTTCACGTCGTAGATGTTCGTCTCTATATACGCAACTTGGACATCACCTGTATACCCATAATCGGCAAAGACAATACCGTAGACCTCTCTCTGTTCTGGCCTATAGGACTCTATCTCCTTGGTGTCGACCAGCCTCGAAATGAGAACCGTATCCGCCCCCGAGCTTCTTATCTTCGATTTCACCATTTCTTTATCCGGTAATTGCTCCATGGGAATAATTGTATAACTCTGGAATGCGTTGTTACCACGGGCATCGAGTTCAGCGGAAAACCGGTCTTCAAACAGATTTCTCCTATCCGGACTTTTTGCAGCCATGATCACAACGATTTTCTGCGGCTTCCCCTGATAAGTCTTGTCTTTCCAGACATCGGTCATCACCGTTGTAGTAGTACATGAAGCCAAAAGGAATGCAGCACTTATCAGAAGCAAAACGAATAATTTCATGCTCTTCATTGTTTTATAACCCCCGTAGTTTTATTTTCTTTCTTAACACCTTTTTCATCATCTTACTGAACAATCAATTGCTCTGCCTCTGTGCTCCGGCTCCATCAAATAAAAGAGCCATTTTAAGGGCTCTGCTTCATTGGACAACCTCTGTGCTCCGGCTCCTTCAACTTCTGCCTTTGCATTAGCAGGATGACCACTCACCCTTATATGGCTCCAGAATATCTCTTGCGATATCAGATACGGATAACCTTGAGCTCTTTTGTTTAAGTGGGTGCTTTGGTAGATACTTTAGGCTTCCTCCTCGCTGCTGGAGGCTTGCACACCGCATCCAACTCCCGCTCCCATTAATACTATCGATCCTCAGGTTTAATCCGTTCTGAGTCTCGCAATTTCTAATCTTGATTTTAGTTTACTCTTTTTAGGATATATTTCAAGGACGAATTAACCCTGAAAAGGTGCATTTTGAACAGCTTCTGATAGTAAACGTCTTTTCTTGCTTATTATCAATTAAGAGCATCTCTTTATATCGTATTTCAGGCTCTAATGATTAGGTGTTTTAAAAAGGGCATATAACTCGGAGCAGACAAAAATTAGCTGAATTTCTAAAAATATAGTATATTACCCTGCAATAGACAATGTCGGATTTTATAAAGCGATATGAACGATTCTGATAGCTGGCTAAAGGATGAATTACTGCAAGCATTTTATAATGTTATAGACGATTTCAAAAGTGATACAATTGATGAAAAGACGTTTAAAGAACGGCTTCTGACACTGGCAGAAAGATATGAGCGTAGATTTATGGATAAGGAGTTAAGAGAAAAGCAAGGGGACCTGTTCTGATAGCTTGGACTTTATTTCTCACGTCCTTCCTGTAATGCACAACGAAAGTACATGATATAGTGGCGCTGATTTTAACGAATAATTGACACTGTAGGGCAACAAATCTATATGATACGAACTTCACTTTTTCTGGTAATATGGCCATAATGCGAAACGGCACAAACCTCTTTCCACTGATTTTACCTATTATCGCTTCTCATCACTTCCCCATCTGTGCTATATTCTCTTCATAATCGCAGAAGATGAGAAGTTCGCATAATTGCTTTTATGCGAGAGAATTAATTAGAGATATATTCCATATATTTATTTTCTGACAGGTCCGTTTTCCTAAACTTTTACTTTTTTCTGAATGCCTCGGAAAATGGTGTATTTGCAAAACGCTTTGGCTTTATTTCTTTTGGAGATATGCCCTTTACCTTTTTCTTTTCCTCTTCTTTTAAAGCCTCGGAGGGTTTGCCATGTATGTTCTTCATTGAAAGGGCGATACGTTTACGCCGGAGGTCCACATCGAGGACCGTCACGGTGACCTTCTGATGGACCTTCACCACATCGGCCGGATTTTTTACGTACCTGTCTGAAAGCTCGCTTATATGAACAAGGCCGTCCTGATGGACACCTATATCCACAAAAACACCGAAGGCCGTTATATTCGTAACTATGCCCGGGAGCTTCATCCCCGGCTTCACATCCTCCATCTTCTCTACCCCGTCCTCAAACCGAAAGGGTTCAAACTGTTTCCGGGGGTCACGTCCCGGCTTGGACAGCTCGGCCATAATGTCGGTCAGGGTTGGGACTCCTACCGTATCGGTCACATATCGGGTGAGGTCAACGGCTTTTCTGAGGCCGTCTTCTTTTATAAGGTCGGCGACGGTACACCCGGCGTCTTTAGCCATTGCATCAACGATGTGATAACTTTCAGGATGCACGGCGCTTGCGTCGAGAGGGTTCTCACCATCCCTGATACGCAGGAACCCGGCTGCCTGCTCAAAGGCCTTTGGCCCGAGGCGCGGCACCTTCCTGAGTTCCTTCCTCGACCTGATAGGTCCGTTGCCGTTTCTGAATTCAACGATATTTTTTGCAAGCTGAGGTCCCAGCCCGGATACATAGGTCAGCAGCTCTTTGCTGGCGGTATTAACTTCAACGCCTACCGCGTTCACGCAACTGATCACAATGTCATCAAGGCTCCTCTTTAACGCAGGCTGATCAACGTCGTGCTGGTACTGTCCGACGCCGATCGACTTCGGGTCTATCTTCACCAGTTCGGCAAGGGGGTCCATAAGCCGCCTCCCGATTGAGACAGAGCCGCGCACCGTCACGTCCCGGTCAGGGAACTCTTCACGCGCCGCCTCGGAAGCGGAATAGATAGATGCGCCGCTCTCGTTCACCATCATGACGGAGATATTCTCCGGCAGATCAATGGCCCGGACAAAGGTCTCGGTCTCCCTACCCGCAGTGCCGTTTCCTATCGCGATTGCCTCTATCCCGAACCTGCCGCAGAGGTCCTTAATCTTTGCAGCCGACTCAGATACCGCCTTGTCCGAAAAATGGGGATAAATAGTATCGCTCTCAAGAAGCTTTCCCTGTCTGTCAAGGCAAACCACCTTGCAGCCTGTCCTGAAGCCGGGGTCAATCGCAAGGATATTTTTACCGCCGAGGGGAGGGGCGAGGAGGAGCTGCCTCAGATTTTCGGCAAACACCCTTATCGCCTCTTCATCAGCCCGTTTCTTGGCGGCAAGTCGCATCTCCGCCTCTATCGAGAGGGAGAGCAGCCTCTTAAAACCGTCGTGCAAAGCGGTACTTACCTGCCGCGACGCCGGAAAGTTGTCCTTTATGAAAATGTCCTCAAGGAGCGCGAACGCTTCATCTTCAGGGGGAAGTATCCTGAGACTTAAAAAGCCTTCCTTCTCGCCCCGGCGTATTGCAAGGATTCTGTGTGAAGGCGCGCCTGAAACCGGTTCTTCCCACTCAAAGTAATCACGATACTTTATACCTTCTTCCTCTTTGCCGGAGACGACTTTTGATCTCATCACACCCTTAAATGTGTAGAGTTCGCGCATCCTCTCACGCGCCCGTTGGTCTTCACTTACCCATTCCGCAATGATGTCGCGTGCGCCTGAAAGAGCGTCCCCGACGGATTCGACCCCTTTTTCCGGATCAACAAAAGCAGAGGCTTCTTTTTCAGGGTCTACTTCGCCCTGTTCGAAAATCTTTATAGCAAGCGGTTCGAGTCCCTTCTCTTTAGCCGCCATCGCCCTTGTCCGCTGTTTCGGCCTGAAGGGGAGATAGACGTCCTCAAGTTCCGTCATAGAAGAAGCGCTTTCAACCTTTGCCTTTATCTCATCAGTCAGGAGGCCTCGCTCATCAAGAGATTTCAGGACCGCCTCCCTACGCTTGTCCAACTCGGCCAACTGTTCCAGCCTGTCCCTGATTACGGCAATAGCAACCTCGTCAAGGCTGCCGGTCGCCTCTTTTCTATACCTTGCAATAAAGGGCACCGTCGCCCCTTCTTCAAGCAGCAAGGCCGTTGCCCTGACCTGTGCGGGCTTGAGCTCAAGCTCTCCGGCGATAATCGAAAGGTGTATTTCCGTCATCTATCTATTTCTCTCCTTATCAAGTCGCTTCATTATTTCCTGCCAGCTTAACCTATATTATTAATGAATTGGTCATCGATTATGGCGGACATAGTATTTTTGCGGTTTTAAATTCCGTGGAGATATATCGGAACGGAATTTTCCTCGGAGGGCAGCAGCCCGAGAATGAGCAAAAATACTATGTCCGTCATATACTTTAATAAATTCATGAATAATGTAGGTTAGGACTGCAGCAATCCCATTATAGATTTTGCGTCTATATCTTCCCGTATTTTCACGGCGCCGATACTCTCGGGGAGGATGAATTTCAGTTTCCCTGCAACCGCTTTTTTATCAAGCTGCATTGACGAGAGGATATTGTCTCTGTTGATATCCTTTGGTATTTCAGACGGAAGGCCATAAGAATCAATAAGGGCTTTGATCCTGAATACCTGTCCGTCATCAATCCCTTTGAGGAGCTGCGAAAGCTTTGCCTCAAGATGCATTCCTATTGCTACAGCCTCTCCATGAAGGTATCGTGTGTACCCGGTCGCCGTCTCTATTGCGTGGCCTATGGTATGACCGTAATTCAATATAGCTCTCAGGCCGGATTCCCGTTCGTCTTTTGAGACTACGTCGGCCTTAATTTCACACGACCGCCTTATGATATAAGTTATCGCCTTGTCATCGAGATTAAAGATGCGTTCCCTGTTTGCTTCAAGAAACCCAAAGAGTTCACTGTCGTAAATGACGCCGTATTTGATGACCTCTGCAAGTCCGGCCAGAAGTTGCTTTTTGGGCAGCGTCTTCAATGTGACAGGATCAATCAGTACAAGTCCCGGCTGCCAGAAGGCGCCTATCATATTCTTGCCGAGTTTATGGTCCACGCCTGTTTTGCCCCCGACGGAACTGTCAACTTGTGCAAGGAGGGTTGTGGGTATCTGTATATAGGAAATCCCCCTCATATACGTAGCTGCGGCAAAGCCGGTGATATCGCCGACTACTCCGCCTCCGAGCGCTATAAGGGCGGACTTCCTGTCAAGCCCGTGTTTAAGCAGTTCGTCATATATCCGTTTAAGGGTATCCAGGTTTTTATATTCTTCGCCGTCCGGGATGATTACATGCTCAAGGTCAAACCCCGCTTTTTTTATTGAATCCGTGACACGTTCACCGTAGAGAGCAAAAACCGTGGGATTGCTGACCAAGGCAGCCTTCGGACTCGGACCGTAAGTTTTAAGCCTTGCTCCGACATCGTCGAGCAGGCCGTTCCCTATGACGATATCGTAGCTTCTTTCAACCAACTCAACTCTTACCGTTTCCATATACTTCCTTTCAAATTCTAAATTCTAATATAAAAAGCCTGAATAAACCCATCAGTTGCATAATTTGAAAAACAGATATGAGAAAAAAGCTTTTAGGTTCTCCTCGGCGAATCCGCCTGAGTGCGGACGACTCCTTAATGTACTATCAACGCCTGTCCGCAAACATTTATTAAATGGACACATCAGGTTAAAAGCGCCGTCAGGTGAATATGGATTATCTTTTGTCGCTTTTAAAAGGTTTTTTATCATGTCTGTTTTTCATATTCGGGATTTGTTCTACTATTTCCTCCGCGATCTGTAAAGGCGTTTTATTTTCCGTATCTATCATAATATCCGCCTTATCATAAAAGGGTCTCCTGAAATTTAAAAGATCGTTTATCCTTTGAAAGGGGTTTTCCGCCTGCAGCAAAGGCCTGTCACTGTTATATTGCAGCCTTTTAAAGATTGTTTCAGGCGAGGCGGTTAAACATATCATGACGCCATTCTCCTTTAATGAAATTACATTTTCATCTCTCAGCACGGCGCCTCCGCCGGTAGAGATAACGATATTTTTCTTTTCGGAAATCTTCCTTATCATTTCCGTTTCTATTTCTCTGAACCCCGGCTCCCCGAACTGTTTGAATATCTCATTAATGGTCATCCTTTCGGCTTTCTCTATCTCCGTGTCGATATCAATGAGTTTCAGATCGAGGAGACGCGCAAGCTCCCTGCCGACCTCGGTCTTCCCTGTTCCCATAAATCCTGTAAGGACGACGTTTTTCATTTGTTAAATATTGTAGTAGTTACGGCATAAGAGGTCAATCTGTTATATTGTTAGTATGCCGAAGGTAATCGTAGGAATGAGCGGAGGAGTGGATTCATCCGTTACGGCGTATCTTCTAAAGAAGCAGGGATACGATGTTGAGGGTGTATCATTTCGTTTGTACGAACCTGAATCACCTGAAGCTTGTGATTCCTGCTGCTCTCAGCGGTCTGTGGAAGAGGCGTCTAAAACCGCGCAATATCTGGGGATACCGCACAGTACTATTGACGCCCGCGAGGATTTTATGAAAAAGGTGATAGGGCCTTTTGTCAGCGCCTACATGAACGGCTCAACCCCTAACCCATGTATATTATGCAACAGGTATATCAAATTCCCCCTGCTCATAAAAGAAGCGGACAACAAAGGCGCCGGATTTATTGCGACCGGGCATTACGCAAGAGTTAATAAATTGCAAAACCCGGATAACGGAATGTTATGCCTTAAAAAGGGAGTTGACCCGAAGAAGGACCAGTCATATTTCCTGTATGTTTTAAATCAGGACATCCTCAAAAGGCTCACTTTGCCGCTGGGGATCTTTACAAAGGATGAGGTTCGAAAGATGGCCGCTGACCTGAAACTCCCTGCGGCTGAAAAGAACGAAAGCCAGGAGATATGCTTTGTCGAAGCCGGAAAATATCTTAAGTTTATAGAGGAACGATCTCCCGGCACAGCAATTCCCGGACCAATCGTTGATACCGACGGTAAGGTAATAGGAACTCATAAGGGCATTTACGGCTATACTATCGGCCAAAGAAAAGGCATGGGGATATCATCTCCCGAGCCACTGTACGTTCTCAGGATTGATATTGAGCATAATACGATTTATGCAGGACCACGCGAAGCAGCAAAAAAACAGGAGTTTCTTGTCGGAGATTTGAACTGGATAGCCCCATCTTTTGTAAATGGGACAGCCGGGAGAGAAAACACATTTAAGGCCTCTGTAAAAGTCCGGTCTACAATGAAAGACAAACCAGCTACTATTTATTTCCCCCCTGTCTCTTCTCCTTCATCCCTTGATTCTTCACCTTCATCCTTCATCCTTCATCCTTCATCCTTTCCTGCCTCATCCTTTGATTCAGTTCGTGCTGTTTTTGACGAGCCCCAGTGGGCGCCTGCACCCGGACAAAGCGCGGTTTTTTATAATGGAGATATGGTAATCGGAGGCGGGATTATACTATAATTCCTTTGTAATAATTCTATTGCGTATAGAGATAAGTAGAGATGGGACCTGACGACAATCTGAGCCGGGAGAAAATTCTCGAGCATGTAAGAACAATCCATGCAGAGAATTATGGAGACGCCGATTTGCATATCATTAAAACCGTCTTCAACGATGTTATTGAGCTTTTTTCCGGCAAAATAAAAGGTTTCCAAAAATGTGATACCCGATACCATGACCTTCTGCATACGCTTCAGGTTGTCCCGCCGTTTATCGGGATAATAGACGGATGGAATAAAAGCAAAAATACCCCGAGGATTTCCAAAGAATATTTTGATATAGGAATCATTGCGGTGTTGCTGCATGATACCGGTTACATAAAGATATCGGGGGACACCGGCGGCACCGGCGGGAAATACACCTTTGTCCATATACAAAGGAGCGCCGAGTTTGCAGGGCATTATCTTTCCGGAATAGGGTTTGATAAAAACAAGATCCACGGGATACAGAACATTATCATGTGCACCGGCGTAAAAATAGATTTCAACGACCTTCCCTTCCAGTCTGAAGAGGAAAGGATCATCGGATACACCCTGGGTACCGCCGATCTTTTAGGACAGATGTCCGCGGCGGATTATCCTGAAAAACTCCGGGCGCTCTTTAGCGAATTCGATGAAGCCTATCATTATGAGGGAAAGGAAAAACTGAGGGAAATGGGCATGGTCGTCTTTGAAAGCGCCGAGGATTTAATTAAGCATACGCCCTCTTTTTACGAAGTTACAGTAAGGGAACGATTCGAGCATATGGGTTCAGTGTATGCATACATCCCCCCCCATTTCAATGATTCACGAAACTTCTATATCGAGGCAATCGAAGCGAATATCGAAAAGATAAAGAAGACCTACTTGGCTTAACCTAAAAACTGCGGATATCCAAAATAAATTTATTTAACTCGATAAACTTATTTAAAAAGATAGGTCATGGTAATTGCAAAAAATATTTTGGTAATACATCTATATAAGTACACTATGGTATCGAAAAATAAATTTATTCTGGACATCCGCAGTTTTTATAACAGTTTAATTGTATTTTTTGGGTTAAACTAAACGCTGATTATTCATAAAATTTGCAACAGCAACCGAGGATAGAGTATTTGAGCGGTTTTTTTTGCCAATAGTCAAATACGGTATTTGAAAATAAAGAGGCAAAAGCCTCGCAGGGAGGAACGACCGAGAATGAGCGCAAATACTCTATCCTAGGTTGCTGTTGAGTTAATAAATCAGCCTGAGCGCATTCTTTTTGACCTCTACCCGCGCGGGGGTCATTCCGATGTAATCGCCATCTATCTGGATATGCGCCCTGCCCTTTACCTCTATGCTTTCCGCTTTCAGATATTCCACATCCCGAAAGGTCGGATGTCTTTTTGTAACTATGCCTGCAACATAGCGTAAAATATCCGGACGGGTCCTTCCTTTAAAAATGCAGACGTCAAGAACCGGGTCGGCAATCCGAGCATCAGGCGTGACCTTGAAATGTCCACCGTACTTTGCGGCATTTCCTATGATTGCGGAATAACCTGAAAACCTTTGCCCGTCTATATCAAAAACCAGTTCCGTCGGATTGAACCGAAGCAGGGTTTTAATGCCGCCGTAAAAGTACGCTCCCTTGCCCCAATATTTTTTCAGTGTCTCGTTTATCCCGAATACCGTCTCCCCGTCATAACCTATACCCGCCATCAGGATGAAATACCGG
Organism: Thermodesulfovibrionales bacterium; assembly: GCA_041660325.1. GTDB lineage: Bacteria > Nitrospirota > Thermodesulfovibrionia > Thermodesulfovibrionales > SM23-35 > DYFC01. The sequence goes on from JBAZWR010000025.1 coordinate 11,600, forward strand.
CCGGCGGAAGAAGGATGAGCAATAACTATTTTACCCAGCGAAACAATCCGTGGCGTTCCCTTAAGGGCCGTTTTTATTGCGCCTTCGACATTCTCCGGCACTGCAAGTTCCTTTGCAAGGACATTGACGGTGCCGAGCGGCACAAAAGCCAACGGTATTTCCGAACCTGCAATTCCGTTTATTACCTCATTGATCGTACCGTCGCCGCCGGCCGCGATAATCATGAAAGGAGATTTTTTTGCAGCCTCTCTTGCAAAGACCTCGGCATCTCCTCTTTGGCCCGTAGATAGATGCTCGACTTCATAGCCCCCGGCTTCAAGGATATGACAGGCAGCCTTGATCTTATTGTCCGTTGCTCCTTTGGCCGCGGGATTACTTATTAACACAATCAATGATTTCATCGATTCCTGTAACACCCCGGCAGGGAGAAATACTATCTATAATGACGGGGGTCCTTTCGAGATAATCTATTATTGTTTCAACATCTGCGGCTTCCCTGATAAAAAAGGCCCTGCCGCCGCTCCTGTTCTCTACGGATTTGATATTGGGGACCCTTACATACCCGAACCTTTGCGATGCTATATAACCGGTCGTATAATCCGGGTCGTCGGACATGCATAATTCCGCTATTACCTCCCGGGATGCCGATACCTTTGATGCAAGGATAACAGCCTCTCTAACAATATCGGTATTGATCCCGCAGTGTGAAAGACCGGCGCCAAGCCGTTTTAGCGCGGATTTGCTGATGCCGAGCCTTGACGCCCTGACCCCGCGTTCCCTGTCAGGTTCAAGACGCAGTCCGCTTTCCGCCGTAATAATAGCCGCACCCCGCATAGCGCCTTTTCTCAATATTGACAACGCCGTATTCACGGCCTTATTTGATACCCCGATTGAATGAAGTAATTTTTTGATTATTTTCCTCCCTTCAACAGGGGCGTTGCATGTAACCGTTGACACCGGCAGGGACGAAATACGTTTCGGACTGCGCCGGATGCTTTCTATGGTGATTACAATCCTGTCAGCCTTTCCTCGCGGATGCTCCAAGGCCCTTTCAGTATATTTTTTTACTATTCCCAAAATCTCAGCTGTTTCATAAAGCCCTTCAGCACCCGAGATATGGATTTCTTCAGATTCCGCATTTCGCTTCCTGCATTTTTTTGAGGCCCTCATCCTGATGCTGACAAGCGTTTTCATACAGAAATGATTATATATAGACAGGGATAATATTGACAACAAATATGAGAGGCTGATAAATCCAGCCTGTATTATTGTAAATCAATCCTGTAACACGGAGGATGGAATATTTTCGCGGTTTTAAATTCTGTGGAGATTCAGCGGAACAGAATTTTCCTCGGAGGTCCGGTTTTCATCGGACCGAGAATGAGTGAAAATACTCCGTCCTTCGTGTTACTCAATAAAAACATGATCACAGATTTAGAAAGATTAATCGAACAACGATGCGAGGGTCGCGGCTTTTTTCTCGATATTGCTTGTAAGCTCTTCCTGCCTGTTTTTTATTTTAAAAAGCTCATCCGCAATATCGAGGGCGGCAAGGATGGACGCCTTAACAGGGGTTATATTAGGGGATCCATTATAGACTTCCTTAAGCTTTGTGTCTACATAAGAAGCAAGCTCCCTGATATATTCCTCCGGGGCGTCGCCTTTTAAGGTATATTTTTGACCTAAAATGAAGACCTCGGTGCTGCCCATATCTCTAATCTGATTCGAGGGTCTCAATCTCGCTTAAGAGAGCCTCAAGCTGGCTTTTTACAAGATTTTTTTCCGCACGGAGCAGTTCGGTTTCCTGATTTTTTTCATCAAGAAGGCGCTCCAGTTCCTTTATCCTTCTGTCGGTGAGTCCCTTCTCTTCCTTAAGGGTCTTCACCCGCTCGATTGCAAGCGATATTTTATCCTCAAGATTCTTAAGTTTTTCCAATGACTTAACCTCCTTTGTTACATCATTAGGTTGTTCCATATGTTGATCGTCATCAAAGAGGGATTTCATGAAAACCATCGTACTTAAAATACCAAAATTCACCTAAACATTGCAAAACTTTTTTTCAATATGCGCCTACATAGTGTCTGTGTATAAAGTTAGGGGTTGTCATCCTCCGGCTTGACCGGTCCCGAAAGCTTTCGGGACAGAACCCATTAAAAACACTGGATTCTCGCCTCGGCGAGTCGCTGAGGTGACCCGCCTTCGCGAGAATGACGAATTCTTATCGGAATCACAGTTTATAAACAGACTCTAAATAGAGTCAGAGTTTATAACTTTTCGATAGGAATGTCTATAATCACATCCCCTGAAGAAAAAAGGCGTTTATATTCGATAAATGTGGTCAAGACCCTTTTGACATAATTTCTTGTTTCAAGATAAGGGATGTCCTCGATAAACTCATCGGCAGATTTATAGCGCCCTGTCTTCAGCCACTTCCTTACAATTTCCTCGCCGGCATTATAGGCGGCGATGGCAGGGGCGTAGGAGCCGAATTCCTTTACAAGGCTGCCGAGATAGAGGGCGCCGACGCTCAGGTTATTTTTCACATCAAGTATATCATGGGAGTTTTTAATGCCAAGCCTGAGTTTCTTATCAAAGCGGTAAGCGGTGCCGGGCATAAGCTGCATAAGGCCCATTGCTCCGGCGGAAGAACGCGCCTCTTCGTCAAACCTGCTCTCTTCTCTCACAACCGCAAGTATCAGGAAAGGATCTATACTATTTTTTTCAGAAAGTCCTTCTACGATATCCCAATGCGCCAAGGGATACAGGAACTGATTCAGTTCCCGGGCGCCCCGGACCTTAACCGCAAGCCTGACCGAATGTTTATATTGTCCGAGTTCCTGCAATTTTGCGCAGATATATTCCATATCGTCTATGGAGGTTGTTTTTTTTGAAACATGTATTATCTCTGAAACAGCCTCTTTTAAGAGCCCCAGTTCAAGAAGACTGTCTATGCGTTCAATCCTTTTTCCTGCCATGCTTTTAACCTGGACCACGGTTTTATATTCCTTGAGGCTTGACCGTCCGGCGGTATCTCCGTGTTTTCCATAAGCGGTTTTACCGTAAGAAACAGCGCCGTAGAAATCATGTTTTTTCTCGACTATTTTAGAAAAAATGTTTGATGCATCTTCCCCGGCTGCATCGAGACTACGACCCTTCCAGTAAAGATATTGGGTGTCCTCGTAAGTATTGTAGAGTTTCGTAAAGACCTCGGACGCCTTTTTATATTCCCCTGCAAGAAAATATGACCACCCGATGCCCCAGAGGGCGTCTTCTTTTTCCGTCGGATAGTTCTCAATGACTTTCTGAAATAAATCCATTGCTCCTTCAGCATTTCCATCTCTTCTCCGGTCGGAAGCAACAGCGATAAGGACGGAAGCCATCCTCTTGTCGCCGGCTTTTAGAAGTTCGTCTTCAGAAGCGTTGATTATATCTTTTTCCCTTGCGCGGTAGCGTGAACGCATTTCCCGGTATTTCTCATCCGCCTGTTTATAAATCTCTGCCGCCTCGGGGTATCTCTTTTGCTTGAAGAGAGAATGCCCGAGTTCCGTCAGAATGCGTTTTCTCATGCCGCCTTCATCCTGTGCAAGAGCGGTCCTAAGGGCGGCTTCCGCTCCTTTGTAATCCATTATTACGTTTGAAAGGTTTGAGGCGCGCTTTATCAAATCCTCCGCGGAAATATCGGAGGGATCCAGTTCGCCGTAAGATAGTCCGGAAAACGAATTGGCATTGACGTATATCTCCTTGAAGATTTTCTTGGCCCGTTCCTTTTCACCATTTTTCTTGAGCCATCCGCCATAGAAATACTTCATCTCCATATCACCCGGATAGTCTTTCAAATAGGATCCAAACAGGCGGCACGTATTATCCTCCGATACCTCTCCAGCCTCCTTGATTTCCCTTATGCGTGCCTTTTTTTCGAGGACCGAGCCGGAATATTTCTTTATAAGGCTTCGGATCGTTTTCAGGGACTCATCATGATTTCCGTTCTCATGATAGGCGTCGGAAAGCCACAGGAGGGCATAGTCGCCAAGGAGAGGAAATTCTTTTGCAGCTTTCGACAGGCTCGCTATAGCCTCTTCGTATTTCCTGTTTTCGAGCTGTTCTTTTCCTCTTTTAAGGTATTCCCTGCCGTCCGTCTCCCCGGCATAAACAGGCAGGCAAAAGAGAACAATTAACATGAAAGACACAATGGGTTTCATATAAGTATCTTAGCCCAAACAGGATTTATCCGGCAAGCTGAATTAGGAAACCTGAGCGCAAAAAAAAAGGCGGGTCGGAAGACCCGCCTTTTTGATGATTTACATTTAGAATGTAAGGGCCAGACCGTGAACTGCCTGTTTTACGGTCTTCTTGTCTACTCCGAATGCGTCCTGGTAGAAATCACCCGGTTTGAAGAGTCCGGCCTCAATGTAATAGGTAAGGTTCTTCGCGAGCTTGTAGGAAATCCTTGAATCAACTTCCCAACCGATCTTCTTTGAAACGCTTACGCTTTCACCTGCTGCTTCGCTTACCACGTCTTCCCATCCTCCGGTCTTAGTAGCCCTGAGGAGGTAGCCGTCGAGTGATATGCCCAGTTCTTTCATCGGGCTTACATCAACACCAAGGTTGTAGTAAGTGGTATTAGCGATACCGGTATTGGTGGTATTGCCGCCAGGTGTTGTTGTGAGAGCTGCCTCGAGAGCCGCAGTGCGGACTGTACGCTCATAAATCTGTGTATAGTGTACGAGTCTTGCGGTTGCTCCGTAGTCAGGGCCCTGGAGGGTCTGGAATTCTTTGCAGTCTCCGTCTGTAGCGTTGTCGTCACCGCTACCCATTGCAAAGGAAGCCCTGAGGTTTACTGGATCGAGCTGGTAGCCGAGTTTTGCCATGACAGCCCAGCCTTTTGGCGTTATGTCACGGGTAGGGAATACTATGTCCCCTGTATCGTCAAGGGCCTTAAGCTTACCGAACTGCCAGTCAGCTTCTGCCGCATAGGTCAGGCCTGCAACTTTACCGTTTGCGTGAAGACCGACATTATTGAAATTAAGTGACTTAACGTTAGGAGTCGGGGATGAGATAAATATCGGATTTCCATCGTCATCTACGTCACCTGAGTCGGTCAGGGAAGACGGGCAATTGCCGTCGCTGTGTGCCCATACCCAGTTAAAGCCAAGGGTGTTGTCCTTGTTGAGCATGTATGTGCCGATCAAAACATAGCCGTTAAGGTCATCGGTGTGTGACATTACATCGCCTTCGTTCAGCTTAACAGTTCCGGCTGCAAGATGGAATTCCTTTGTGGGATCGATCCAGACGAGGATAGCATCGTCGCCGAATCTCTCGTTGTTAAGGAACTGTTTCTCACCAAGGGAAATCGGCATGTGACCGATCTTGATGCCTGCGGGTATGCCGAGACCTGCGCCTGTATACTGGATCCACGCCTGTCTGATTAAGATATCTGCATTCGGCTTTGAATCGTAGCCACGGGCTTTATCGCCCCAGTAGAAGAGCCCGCTGTTTGCGTTTCCGTCTTTTGCTGTTTCAACTTCTACCATACCGCGGATATTATCTGCAACTTTTGCATCTACTGAAAGATTGACATTCGTAGAATAAAAAGCAGCTGATTCTATATCGCCAGGCAACGCGTTATGGCCGGAAAGGCTTGTAACGTTGTCAAAATACCATCCCCTGACAAGGATTTTACCGCCGATTGTAATTTCCGTTTTATCCTCAGCAAAGGCGGTTACTGCAAAACTGAGTATTAAAAGAACAGCTAATAAAACTGCAAGATATTTTCTCACTTGCTAACCCTCCTTATTAATATTTTCGAATTGGAAATAATTCTCAATTCTATCCGCCTAAGGCGGCTCTACCAAACTGCACACAAAAGCCGTTTATTTTCCTTGCAGCTATCACCTCCTCTACAAAAAATATCGGCCTCCCACGAAGGCCTTTTACCATTTAGAAGCTCTTCTGAGCGCACTTTTACCCGAATTTTCCCAAAACAAATATGTCAAATTTATAGCATTACTTAGGTTGCTTTGTCAAGAAATTTATATCATTACCCGGACGATTTTTTCAAGTTTCACTTAAGTTAAAAGCAAAAAAAAGGCCAGATTTTCAGAAAATAACAATTTATTGCCTTTCTTAGATATAACCTATTGATAAAATTGAGTAAAATAATATCCGTGCCTATGCCGTAAAAATGTGTTTACGGCGATATACGCCTTTGTTCGCCTATAAATGTATATTTTTTTCAACAGGACTGTAGATTCCATGGATTAAAGGTAAATGTGCAATCTGTACCCGTAAATTAAATATGCTAAAATGTTGGATGACTGACTTGCTTAAGATCACCCTTGTTTTTGCATTCATATTGCTTCTGCTCAGAAAAAAAATGAATATCGGTCTTGTAATGCTGATTGCCGCAACTTTGTTGATCATCCTTTATCAAATGTCATTGGCTTCGGTAATCTCAACCGTGAAGAGCGCTGTTGCCAATGAGGTAACGATTAAATTAACAATTGCTTTATGTTTTATCAGGATGTTTGAGCTTATTTTAAGAGAACACGACGTTTTGACGGAAATGATGAACTCCGTTAAAACGCTATTGAAAAACAGGAAAATCATCACCATATCCATGCCGCTTCTAATAGGGCTTATCCCCTCTGTCGGAGGGGCCTATTTTTCGGCGCCAATGGTGGCGGATACCACCCGTAACATCAAAATGAGTCCTGAAGAAAAAGGATTCATTAATTACTGGTTCAGACACCCCTGGGAATTTATCCTGCCTCTGTATCCGGGAATTCTGCTGGCCTCTGCGATTTCTAAAATCGAGCTGCACTCCCTCATCAAAGCTAATCTTCCATATGCAATCCTTATCGTAGTTACGGGCTTCATCTTTGCAATGCATGGCCTTAACGGTTCGGTCAAGCCGGAAAACACCCTCTCAAAAAAGGGCCTCTGGAGCTTCTTCCCTATATCGGCAGTACTGCTGCTTGTCGTTTTATTTCATATAGAATTGCATTATGCATTAATTGCCGCAGTTTCGTTGCTATTATTGTTCTACCGTTATAAACCTCGATCAATTTTCAAAGTAATCAGACACGGCGTCTCTCCTGACGTGATCGTTCTGATTCTCGGCGTCATGTTTTTCAAGGAAGTAATGGAGCATACGGGAGCGGTAAGGAACCTGAGCCTGTTTTTCCTGCAGAAAGGCATTCCCGTATTTCCGATTCTTTTTCTGCTGCCTTTTATCACCGGAATTCTGACTGGCCTTACCGTCGGGTTTGTAGGAAGCGCCTTCCCTCTCATAATAACCATTGCAGGGACTTCCACCGGCGCCATATCCTTTGCCTTCGTTTCAGGCTTTTTAGGAGTGCTTTTATCGCCGGTCCATATCTGCCTTGTGCTTACAAAAGAATATTTCAAGGCTGATTTATGGGGAATTTACAAGATCATGATCCCGGGATGCATCGTCATTTTCGTCGCAGCAGTAATTCAATACCTGTTAATTCAATAGGGCTCAGGATTCCCTTACCACTTGCACCCTGCTTTTTACCCGAAAATGCAATTAAAATGTCAAAGAAACTGCGGACGTCTGAAATAAATTTATTTTTCGATACGATAGTGTACTTATATAGATGTATTACCAAAATATTTTCATGCAATTACCATGAACTATCTTTTTAAAATAAAATCATCGATTTAAATAGATTTATTTTGGACATCCGCAGTTTTTGGGTTTATCCTTTTATCACCCCAATCGGTCTGAGTCTCGCCACCTTTCTTGAGATGCCGGCGCGATGGACTACATCCACGACATCCGATACGTCTTTATACGCCTCTGACATCTCTTCTGCGAGCGTCTCCCGTCCTGCAGACCTGACAATGATGCCCTTGTCTTCCATCTCACGCCATATTTTACGGCCCTTTGCCCTTTTTATGGCCTGATGCCTTGACATAATTCTCCCGGCTCCATGGCAGGTTGAGCCGAAAGTCTCTTTCATAGCTTTTTCCGTTCCAAGAAGCACAAACGAGGCCCTGCCCATATCTCCCGGTATCAGGACCGGCTGACCGATAGGTCTGTAAATCTCCGGTAATTCAGGATGCCCCGGAGGGAATGCCCTTGTAGCGCCTTTTCTATGGACAATAAGTTTCGTTTTCCTGCCGTTCACTTCATGGGTTTCAACCTTTGCAATATTATGGGCCACATCATAAATAAGCGACATGCCAAGTTCACGGGGAGATAACCCAAGGACCTTCATGAATGTTTCCCTTGACCAATGCATGATGCACTGTCTGTTCGCCCAGGCATAATTGGCGGCAGCCCTCATCGCGGCAAGATAATCCTGCGCCTCGGGGCTTTCAAAGGGCGCGCAGGCAAGCTCTTTATCAGGGAGTTCAATTTTATATTTATTTGCAGCCCGTTCCATAACCTCAAGAAAATCCGTGCAGACCTGATGGCCGAAACCGCGGGAACCCGTATGTATCATTACCGTGATTTGATCTCTGAAAAGTCCGAGACTGTTTGCGGCTTTCTCGTCATAAATCTCGTCGACATACTGCACTTCAAGGAAATGGTTCCCTGAACCGAGCGTGCCCTGCTGGGACCTGCCCCGCTCATAGGCCTTATTGCTTATAAGAGAAGGGTCTGCGCCTTCAATGCATCCGCCGGACTCTATTTTTTCAAGGTCTCCGGATTCCCCAAAACCCTGTTCAACCGCCCATTGCGCCCCTTTTTTCAGAATCCTTTTTTGATCATCCGGTCCAAGATGCACCTTTCCTTTTGATCCTACGCCTGAAGGGATTTCATTGTAGAGGACACTGACAAGGTCCTTTATTTTTGCAGCGACGTCATCCTTCCGGAGATTACTCCTTAGAAGTCTCACTCCGCAATTGATGTCGTATCCGACCCCTCCGGGCGATACGATCCCGTCTTTCAGATCGAAGGCGGCAACGCCTCCGATTGAAAAGCCGTATCCCGTATGCACATCCGGCATAGCCATAGAAGACCCTACAATACCGGGTAGCGTCGCCACATTCGCAACCTGGTCTATTGCCTGTATTTCCAGAACTTTTTCAAGCGCCTCATCAACATAAATAATTCCGTTCACTCTCATTCCCTGTTTGTAATCAACAGGGATTTCTATCCTGGTGCTGTCAATTCTTCTGACTTTTTCTAAACCCATAGCTTAGCCTTTCATTAAAATATCAGGTTTATAATCAGAGTCTGCTTATAAACTCAAGTTTTATCATCCTCCGAATCAAAGCATATTTGCAATTTTATATGTTTTATTATATAAATTAATCATGAGGAATGCAGTTAAACTGTTATAGAGACTGCGAATGTCCAAAATAAATTTATTTTTCGATACCATAGTGTACTTATACAGATGTGTTACCAAAATATTATTATGCAATTACCATGAACTATCTTTTTAAATAAAATCATCGAGTTAAATAAATTTATTTTGGACATTCGCAGTCTTTGGGTTAAGAGGATTATACAATGAAAGAATTGGAAAAAACTAAAATTCAACCCGCAGGCAAAAAATCCGTAAAGATGAAATGCTGGGAAACTTTTCAATGTAACGAGACTGCCTGTCCTGCCTATAAGTCCGGGGACCCCAATTGCTGGCTGTTTTCAGGTACCCATTGCCATAAAAATATTCAGGGCAAGTTCATAGAGAAGATGGAGATGTGCAGCGATTGCTCTGTTTATAAGGCAAACATGGATTACCATGCAATGCACCAAACTTGTAATATTATTAATAAGCAATTTAAAGAATTCGGTAAACTTGTTAAAGCAAGGGACAGAGAACTTGAAAACACCGGCCTGGAGTTGGCCCTGAGCATATCTGAAGTCCTTGAGGCTTTAAAAAGGATTTCCGCCGGAGACCCTACCGTAAGAATACCGGAGACTTCTACTATTGAGCTGATTAGCAGATTAAAACAAATGATTAATGTAACTGCCGAAAATATAGGGGAGATTGTTGATCAATCACATGAATTTGCCATGGGTCTTGCCGAACATTTTGATGTATTGCACAGGGTGACTGAAGGAGACCTCAATGCCAGAATATCCGGAAGCTCTCCTGTGGAACTGATAGAAGCCCTGAAGGAAGTCTCCAACAGGATGATAGCGAGTGTGGATAAAGAAATCACCGAGCGCAAAAAATTTGAAGTCGCCTTGCAGGAGAGCGAAGAGAAATTCAGGACAATCAGCACTTCGGCAAGAGACGCCATTATCATGATAGACGATAAAGGAACGGTTTCATTCTGGAACAAGGCGGCAGAGACGATATTCGGCTACTCTGCACGGGAAATTGCAGGGGAGAAAATACATTCTTTTCTTGTTCCCTTGAGATACCGTGAGACTTCCGAAAAAGGTCTTCACGGATTCGGATTGACGGGTCAGGGCCCGGTAATCGGAAAAACATTGGAATACACCGCGTTGCGGAAAGACGGGACCGAACTTCCGGTATCACTCTCCGTTTCAGCGGTAAAGGTAAAGGACAATTGGAACGCAATCGGAATAGTAAGGGATATCTCCGAGCGCAAAAAAACGGAAGCGGCGCTGCGGGAAAGCGAAAAAAGATACCGGGACCTATTCGAAAACACCACGGACCTGATTCAAATTATCGCGCCTGACGGGCGCTTTCTTTTTGTTAATGCTGCCTGGATGGTTTCACTCGGCTATTTTGAAGAAGATATACTCCGCCTTACAATATGGGACATCATCCATCCGGATAACCTTTTACATTGCAGAGAAAGTTTTCAGCAGGTGCTGGCCGGCAAGAACATGCAAAATATCGAAGTTACTTTTGTTGCCAAAAACGGCAAATTAATTTTTTTAGAAGGAAATATAAACTGCTTTTTCCGGAAGAGCGAACCGGAATACATCCGGTGCATTTTCCACGACATCACCGATCGTAACCGCATGGAAGAGGATTTGAGGACCATGTCGCTCCATGATGAATTGACGGGCCTTTACAACAGGCGTGGATTTATAACCCTTGCCGAACAGCAGTTGAAGATCGCCGACCGTATAAAAAAAGGCATCCTGCTTCTTTTTGGGGATTTAGACGGGATGAAATTTATTAATGACACATTCGGTCATCAGGAAGGCGACCGTGCATTGATCGATACGACAAATATCCTCAAAGACACATTTCGCGTCTCGGACATTCTTGCCCGTGTCGGAGGTGATGAGTTCGTAGCTCTTGCGCTGGAAACAAATGATACCTATTGTAATCTTCTTGCCGATCGTCTGAAAGTAAATTTTGACGCTTTCAATGAAAAAGGTGGACGCGGCTACACGCTGACCTTAAGCGTAGGCATTGCCCATTATGACCCTGAAAATCCCTGTTCAATAGATGACCTTCTGAAACGTGCCGATAATTTGATGTATACGAAGAAAAAGAAAAGACGGGAATAATCAGGGTCCATTCATATGTCAAATATTACGTCTATTTCCCACAGATTATCTTTCTTTTCGATCCTTAGTTTATGATAGGTCGCTGCCTTGATGAGGAGGTTGCCTTTGTGACGGTCGGGGTTGAATTCTTCGCCTGAAATACTTGCCGATATTTTATTATCCGAAAAATGTTCGACGCCAATTTTTTTGCCTATAAAACCATAGGCGTCGAACTGGAAGACCAGTTCATTCAGCCAGGAGACAAGAAGACCGTCGGGGGTCTGATTTTCAACAGAGATATGGATAACCTTCTTTTCAAGAACGGGACCGGGGTCGGTGATGAGGCTGTACATTCCTGTTGCAGCATTAATGAAAGCCTCTTCTTTGGTGTTTCCATATGCCGTTAATCCCGCATCGCCGGATATATCAAGAATTTTAAAGGGCGTCATAACAAAAGAATATCAATTGAAATCAACGGAGTCAATGTAATCAACCCGAAAAATACAATTAAACCGTTATAAAAACTGCGGATGTCTAAAATAAATTTATTTTTCGATACGATAGTGTACTTATATAGATGTGTTACCAAATTATTATTATGCAATTACCATAAACTATCTTTTTAAATAAATTCATCGAGTTAAATAAATATATTTTAGACATCCGCAGTTTTTGGGTCAAACGGAAAATAAAGCCCCTCTTTGAAAAGAGGGGCCGTGGTAGATTTTACAGTTATACCGTTTTAATCCTTTTTCCCTGATGTGCCCTGTTTCGGCGCAGCCTTTTGCTCGCCTGCCTGAGGTTTTACTTCTTTATTCTCTGTTTCGGAAGGAAGCTTTGCAAGGGCGTCTTTATTAATATCTACCTTTGCGTTTTTCTTCAGATTTTCGATATACGAATCAAAGACTTCTTTCTGCTTTTCCGCTGCAATCCGCTGCATTATGGCGCTCTTGACCTTTTCAAATTCTACCGGTTTTCCCATCTTCTTGTCGGTGACCTTGATTATATGAAAACCGAACTTTGTCTTTACAGGCTCGCTGATCTCACCCGGTTTCATCTTCAGGGCGACTGTTTCAAATTCCGGGACCATCTGTCCGGATGAAAAAAAGCCGAGGTCTCCGCCGTTCTTTGCGGAACCGGGGTCAATGGAACTCTTCCTTGCAATCGCTGCAAAGTCTTCGCCCTTCTTTATTCTTTCCAGTATTTTCTTTGCCTCACCTTCCGTCTTGACGAGTATATGGCTTGCTTTTATCTGACTGACCGACGCCAGTTCATCTTTGTGTTTATCATAATAAGCTTTTGCATCCTGTTCCGTTAGCTTCGCCTTTGTCTCGATCTCCTTTTCAAGGAGCTGCGTAATAAGTGTGATCTTCCTGAAATCCTCAATCTTTTTCTTGAATTCGACGTCCTTATCAAGGCCCTTTTTCAATGCCTCCTGATAGAGAAGTTCTTTTTTAACAAGTTCATCGAGAAACTTTTCCTTGCCTTCCGGACCCTGGAAAAATTTCTGCGCAAATTCAGGCAGGCTTTTTATTTCTCTTTCAAAATCGGCCTGAGTTATCGTCACATTTCCTACTTTTGCAAGATAGGGTCCTTTCTGTTGTTCTCCCTTTTGTGCACATGCACCGAATGCAAAAAGCAGAGAAATAATTACAATTGAAACCGTAAACTTTTTCATCACATCCTCCTGTTAAGATAAATTTTATTGTTATAGCATAACAGACATTCTTTTTGACACACAATTTTTTTTGTGCTACATTAGCATAATCCTATGAACATGAAGAAATCACGGAAATTATTTCAAAGGGCTTTTGAACTGATCCCCGGCGGAGTCAACAGTCCGGTGCGCGCTTTCAGGGCTGTCGGAGGAAATCCCGTTTTTATCGACAGGGCCAGGGGTTCAAAGCTTTACGATGTCGACGGGAATAGTTATATTGATTATGTCCTTTCCTGGGGACCTCTTATCCTCGGCCATGCCCATCCAAAAGTCGTTTTAGCGATTCAGAAAGCCGCGGGAAAAGGAACAAGCTATGGGGCGCCCACACCCCTGGAAATTCAGCTTGCCGAGCTTGTCCTGAAGGCATTTCCATCCATGGAAAAAGTAAGGATGGTGAATTCCGGCACAGAGGCGACTATGAGCGCTATAAGGGTAGCTCGCGGATTCACGAAGAGGGACAAGATAATTAAATTTGGAG
>JBAZWR010000026.1:0-24761 GCA_041660325.1 Thermodesulfovibrionales bacterium
GAAAAGGCTCCTGTTCAGGATAAGACAGAGGACGGCGGCTATCTGTACCCCTGTTTTTATCTTTCCTCCCAGTTCCGCAGGGATGATAATATCCTTTGAAAGGGCGACAACCCTGAGCCCGGTCACAAGGAATTCCCTGACGATAATTATAATGGCTATCCATGCAGCAAGCCGTTCCATGTCAACAAGCACAATCAGGGCGGATATCACAAGGAACTTATCGGCTATAGGGTCGAGGATGATCCCGAACGTTGTGATATCGCCTGAACGCCTCGCAAAGTATCCGTCGAGGAAATCCGTTAAAGAAGCGATACTAAAGACAAGGGCGCCGAAAATAGGATGAAGGTATACGGAAAAGACAAAAACGGGAATGAGAACGATCCTGCTGAGGGTAAGCAAAGTCGGCAGATTCAGTTTAAGAGTACTCATCGATAAGTTCCTTCAGAAGCCCTTTTGCCATGAGAATAAAGTCACAAACTTCCCTGACCGCTCCTTTTCCGCCTTCTTTTTTTGTTATCATTTTCACACGGCGCTGAACGGCTTCATGGGCGTCGGCAACGGTAACGGGAAGACCGCATATATTCAGTAATGACAGATCGACGATATCATCACCCACATAGGCTATTTCGCTATTGTTAAGGGCATATCTTTCCGCTACCTGCCTGTAAGCTTTTTTCTTGTCATAGCACTTCTGGAAAACGTCCCCGATTCCGAGTTCCTTTGCCCTTCTCTCGACCACCCTCGAATATCTGCCGGTGATCAAAGCAACCGGAATCCCCTTTCTTATAAGCATTCTAATCCCGTGGCCGTCCCGCACATGAAAAGATTTCAGTTCATTGCCCTTATTGTCGAGTATTATCCCGCCATCGGTGAGGACGCCGTCAACATCAAGTATGAGAAGTTTGATATTACGCGCGATACAGAGAAGCTCTTTCTGAGACGGTTTCTTTATCATTCGTATCAAAAAAGTATATCAAAGAAACCAAAAAAAGTCATTGTGAGATCATCTGGAGTTTTCTGAGTTGCATTGAAAAAAGGTATAATGTAAATGTTTATTAATCATTTGGAGATATGCTATGCAAATGAATGAGGAAAACAGCCACGGACAATCTCCGGGGCGGCAAGAAAATATCCGCACCGGGCTGAGCGTGGAAGAGATCAGGCAATCCGTGCTTGACAATCTTTATTTCCGGCTCGCAAAGGTCCCGGATTCTGCAACGCGGAACGACTGGTATCTCGCGCTTTCTTATACGGTCAGGGACAGGATGATACAGCGATGGACCAAAACTCTCCGGAATTTTACGGAAGATATAACAGTCGTCGCGTATTTATCTGCCGAGTTTCTCATAGGACCGCAATTAGGAAGCAACCTTATCAACCTCGGCATTTATGACCAGGTTTCCCGGGCCGTGAAAGGGTTAGGTTTAAATTTGCAAGAACTTATCGGGCAGGAGGAAGAGCCCGGGCTTGGCAACGGCGGCCGCGGGAGGCTCGCAGCCTGCTATTTGGATTCACTTGCAACGCTCGAAATACCCGCAATCGGGTACGGGGTGCGCTATGAATTCGGCCCCTTTGGTCAGGGGATCCGGGACGGATACCAGATTGAGATGACTGATAAATGGCTTTGCGCCGGTAACCCCTGGGAGGTCCCGCGTCCCGAGATTACTTACGACGTAAAGCTCGGCGGCCACACCGAGTCGTATTATGACGAGCAGGACAGTTTCCGGGTGCGCTGGCTTCCCAAATTTTCGATCAAGGGGACTGCTTATGATACGCCTGTCGCAGGCTATGGAGTTGCAGCAACAAACCTGCTGCGGCTCTGGAAGTCCGAGGCTGTCGGGTCCTTTGATTTCGAGGCCTTCGGCAACGGCGAATATTTCAGCGCGCTCAATGAGAAGATAGCCTCGGAATCTATCAGCAAGATTCTCTATCCGGATGACGAGCCATACGCCGGCAAGCATTTACGTCTTGCGCAGCAGTACTTCTTTATCTCCTGCTCTCTGCAGGACATGATCCGCCAGCACCTCCTGAGATGGAAAAGCATCCATACCTTCTCCGACTCTTTTGCGACGCAACTGAATGATACCGATAACGCAATCGCCGTGGCAGAGCTGATGAGGCTCCTCGTAGACGAACATCTGGTGAACTGGGACAAAGCATGGTATATCACTCAAAACACCTTTTCATATACTAACCATACGATTCTGCCTGAAGCCCTTGAGAAGTGGCCGTTGCCCCTGTTCGCAGGCATCCTCCCGAGACACGTTGAGATTATCTATGAGATAAACCGGCGCTTTCTTGACGAGATCTGTTTAAAGTATCCCGACAATAATGATAAATTCTCCAGTCTATCTATTATCGATGAAAGTGATCAGAAGTATGTCCGGATGGCGCATCTTGCAAGCCTGGGAAGTCATATTATCAACGGAGTTTCGGAAATCCATTCGGAGCTGCTTAAAAAGACAATCCTCCCGGACATTTACGAGCTGTATCCCGAGAGGTTCTTTAATGTAACCGACGGAGTGACGCCAAGGCGCTGGATCGTGCTCGGTAATCCGGGGCTCGCTGAACTCATCACGAATACTATCGGGGACCGCTGGATAGGTCAATTTGAGGCAATAAAACAGCTTGAATCCTTTGCCAATGAACCGGTCCTTATAAAAAAGTGGCGGCAGGTTAAGTTTGAAAACAAACAGGATCTCGCCGGGACGATTCATGACCGGACCGGAATCTCGGTTGATCCCGATACTCTTTTCGACATACAGATGAAGAGCTTTCAGGAATATAAGCGCCAGCATCTCAATGTCCTTCACATAATCACGCTCTATAACAGGATCAGGAAAAACCCGCGGATAGACATCACGCCGCGCACCTTTATCTTCGGAGGCAAGGCGTCTCCAGGATATTTCACGGCGAATCTCATCATCAAACTGATCAATTCCGTTGCCGAAGTTGTGAACAATGATCCGGATGTAGCGGGACGACTGAAGGTCGTTTTCTTCCCCGGCTTTAATGTAAAGAACGGTCAAAGGATTTATCCTGCCTCCGATCTCTCCGAACAGATCTCCACGGCAGGGAGAGAGGCATCCGGGACGGGAAGCATGAAATTCTCCATGAACGGCGCCTTAACGATAGGTACATTAGACGGAGCGAACATTGAGATACGTAAAGAGGCCGGGGACGAAAACTTTTTCCTCTTCGGTTTGACTGCCGATGAGATTTACACCATGAAATCCCGGGGCTATAATCCTATGGTTTACTATAATGCTAATCCGGGCCTGAAAGAAACGATCGATCTCATAAGTTCAGGATTCTTTTCCCCAAAAGACATAACCCTGTTCAAGCCTTTGGTTGACTCACTGCTCCGTCGCGATGAGCACATGGTCCTTGCCGATTATCAATCCTATACCGACTGCCAGGACCGCGCAGGCACGGCGTTTAAAGACCGGAAAAAGTGGACAAAGATGTCGATCCTTACTGTTGCAAGGATGGGGAAGTTCTCATCAGACCGGTCCATCCGTGAGTACTGCGAAAAAATATGGCACGCCAAACCTATAAAAATCGACCTTGAGGAAACATAAAATACGGCAGACGCGATGTCATCACATATCTGCAGACAATAAAATTCTTGATTTTTACGCTCCGGGCTACGTTTTTAATTCCGTTGTAATGAGGATGATTAATAATGCTCGGGATATAGGAGAATAAACGAAATAGTCCTTGAAAAGAGGAAGATTACTGCCGATGCGCTCGGCGAGCGTCTTGAGAAAAAAGTCAGGATATATTCAAAAGTTGCATAAAATACGATATTTATCTGCTTTGTTCACCTGCTACCCAAGACTTGAAATGCATTGCAATTATTGAATAATACTGGTAGAAATATATGACATTTACAGAGGCAGCCAAGATGACGAAATGGTAGTAATGCACGAAACAAGTCCTGCCCCCACTGACCCCTTATCAAGGATATGGTTTAAAACTTCATTCAGGTTATCAAAAAGCATAAATCAGTTCTCTTTCCATTATTAATAATAGACCAAAACAAATTATAATTGATGGTGTAATGTATCAATAGGTTAAATGTAAAATAATTTTGAAACTACAAATCAAGGAGGCAATTATGAACCCGGTTAATTGGTTTGAGATTCCCGTCATTGATATGACAAGGGCAAAAAGTTTCTATGAGACTGTATTTGGTTTGCAGATTTCATTAAATCAGATGGGGCCATTGGAAATGGGGTTTATCCCGATGGATGATAATGCATACGGAGCTGCCGGGAGTATTGTAAAGGGAGAAGGCTATGTCCCCTCCCATACTGGAACATTAGTATATTTTGGTGTCCCTGACATTGAAGCTGTTCTGGAACGGATCAAACAAAATGGTGGCAGGATTCTGCTACCCAAGACATCCATAGGGGAATATGGGTTCGTAGCTAATTTTGAGGACTCGGAAGGTAACAAGGTAGCCCTGCATTCCATGAAATAATTAGGGATTGAAAATCTCTTAATTCTGAAGTCTAAGGAACTGGCAAAACAGTATATTGATAACCGGAACAAGCATAAAGGGCATTCTCAGGAATAGGAGGGGAGGCAATAGTGTATGGAGGCTATAAAATCCAATCTTATTGCTACTGTTCAATACCTTTCTAAGGATATTGGGCAAAGAAGTTATCGTGATATTGTCAATCTTAACAAAACAGCTTCCTACATAGAGAACGCTTTCTCCTCTATGGGATATAAACCAATCAGGCAGTCATATGTCTATAGGGGAAACCAATATCACAATATTTCTGTAGAAGCTTCAGGCGTGGAAACATCAAAAAACGACATAATCGTAATAGGTGCTCACTATGACACTATAGTAGGAACATCAGGAGCAGATGATAATGCAAGCGGGATAGCGGGATTGCTTGAACTTGCAAGGCTTGTCCGTATCAAACCAATTTCAAGAACAATTCACTTTGTCGCATTTACTCTTGAAGAGCCTCCTGCTTTTTTCACGAAAAAGATGGGTAGCTATATTTATGCGAAAGGTCTGTATGACAAAGGCGTTAAAGTATACGGCATGATTTCTCTTGAAATGCTTGGATATTATTCAGACAATAGAAACTCTCAATTCTATTTCCCTTTTTCATTTTTGAAGTGGTTCTATCCTGACACAGGTAATTTTATTGCATTCCTCGGAAATCTATCATCGAGACCCTTCTCATCAACATTCAAGAAATCATTTAAAGCAGTATCATCATTTCCTGTTGAATCTCTGAATACTCCATCAATTGTTCCCGGCATCAATTTTTCAGATAATTATAGTTTTTGGAGATTAGGGTATCCTGCGATAATGATTACTGATACGGCTTTTATGAGGAATAGGAACTATCATAAAGACACGGATACGGGTGATACCCTTGATTACGATAAGTTTGCAGAACTTGTCAAAGGACTCTTCAATGCTCTTTGTATACTTCCCTAAATGGGTCTACCGCATGGCAACAGATAGTTTTTATGGATTTTGATAACCGGGGAAAGGATAGAAAGATTGTTGTTCAAATTATGGGGGAGTAAGTGTGAATCGGGGGCCTTTGTATCACCTACTTATGCGCAAAAGTTGCGAAGGACGAAAAGTGATGATTCGCAAAAGAATTGTTTAACGCCGAGGGTCAGGCGCGCTGTTAAGCGTCGCCTGCACCCTCTTGTTGGCCATCCGCTTTGAACCCTTCATGGAAAGCGACATTGCCCTGCGGAGTATGCCCGTCGAAAGGTAGAGCAAAGAAGACCTCTTGTGGCACTCCCTCATGCACAAGTCCAGACATGTTTGTGAACCCGAATTTCCTGTAGTAATCTGGATGTCCCACGAGACAACATCCTTGAGCATTCATGTCTTTCAGACGTGACAACCCTTTCTGTATCAGCGCTTTACCGATACCCTGCCGCTGGTACGCCGGCAGCACCGAAACAGGTCCAAGTCCATACCAGTTAGAGGTGCCATCGGAAATGGTCACGGGAGAGAAAGCAATATGTCCTATCACTCGGCCATCCATTTCTGCAACCAGCGATACCGTAAGAGCTTTGGCGGCACGTAGCGCCTCGATGATGAACTGCTCCGTGTGGTTGCTAATCTCCAAGGTCTTGAACGCTGCGATAGTCACCTCAGTTATCGCGCAAACATCGTTATACGTCTCGTTCCTGATAACAATCTTTGGATTCATAGTCTCACATCCCTCCTTCTTGCAGGCCAACATTTATTTTTAAGTCTATTCTATATTTGCTTTAAAGGTTATTATTTTTCGGGGTGGTTGTCAATGAATTTTGCCTGAAAATGGCTTATAGGAGGCTTAAAAGTCCATATAATGTTGTCATTCTTATTAATATGTAGAATAGATATATCAATAAGCATCAATTGACTCCCGCATGCTTTATGAGAAATCCCTGTTGAAATATCCAACATTCGGATTCTGTTTTCAGATGCGGCGTTCAGGAAGAAATGATGCCTGATACTTATAAAAGGTACTTTAGTCTTTTCGCTCTCCTATTTGATCTGAAAGCTGAACCTGAAAGGCATATAGTCCAATAGGCAACCTGTAAGCAATTCCCGTAAAAATTAGGTTTTGTATAATTATATGTATTCTGTATAATGTTTAGGATGCGAAGCATAATGGAAAATCATGCTTACACGCAGCACTTTATTCTGTAAAAAATATTTCCGGAGGTATAATTTTTGAACGACATTATCCCCGCACAGGAGTTAGCTTCCCGATGGGACAGATGCAAAAAACTCCTTCAGCAATTCATCCCTCAGGCTCAGGGGTTGTTGGTATTCTCCCGTTTAAATATTTATTATTTCAGCGGTTCATTTGCCAGCGGAGTTTTTTGGCTGCCTCTCAGTGGTAAACCTGTCCTGTTTTGCAGGCGTGGAGAGAAACGAGCGAAAATTGAGTCGCCGATAAATCATATTTACCCATTCAAATCGTATAGTGATATTGAAACAATTCTTAGCGATCTGGGTTTTTCTCTGCCTAAACTGGTCGCCGCTGAGATGAACGGGTTATCATGGGCCCTCTCAAACAGTCTAACCAAACACCTTTCAACCCACCGGTTCGTTCCCGCAGATAAAATCATAGGCATGAGTCGCGCCAAAAAGTCGGAGTGGGAACTCAATATCATACGGGAAGCAGGCTCCAGACATGCGAAATGTTTAACCGAACTGCTTCCGCCATTTCTTCATGATGGGATAAGCGAACTTGAGATATGCCATAAAATTTCAGAACTATTTTTTTCCGAAGGTCATCTTGGAATCCTGCGAATGGAAAATTATGGAGAGGAAGTCTTTCTTGGACATATCTCGGTTGGAGACAGCGCCAATTATCCCAGTGTCTTTAACGGTCCTGTTGGTCTTCGGGGTGTTCATCCAGCGACTCCGTATATGGGGTCGGCAGCCGTCAAATGGACAAAGGGGAAACCTCTTACGATAGATAATGGCTTTACCCTTGCCGGTTACATGACCGATAAGACCCAGGTCTACTGGCTTGGCGATAGAGAAAATATGCCGGTGAATGCTCTAAAGGCGCATAACTTTTGCATCGATCTGCAAGATCAAGTTGCAAAATTACTGAGGCCGGGGACACTGCCAAGCGAGATCTGGAACCACTGCCTTGCTAAGGTTGAACGCTCTGAGTGGAGTGACGGCTTTATGGGGTTGGGGGAAAATAAGGTATTTTTTATAGGCCATGGCATTGGGCTTGCAATAGATGAATATCCCGCTTTAGCAAGCGGATTCGATTTGCCCCTTGAAGAAGGGATGACCCTTGCTGTTGAACCCAAAATTGGCATTCCTGGTTTTGGAATGGTGGGAGTCGAAAACACGTTTGAGGTTACAACTGACGGCGGAAAATGCTTAACTGGTGAAAACTTCGATATAATTACCATTTAAAGCAAAAAAACAAACAATACGCTGCGCCGGCCTGCGAGTACGCAATCTAAGGGACGTTAGTTCTCAGAGTGCATAAATTTTGACAGGCCATGAGAAAAAGGAATAATTTATGCACGATAAGTATCCAACGGTGTCAGGTCTTTATTCTTGCAGTCGGAGCATGGTTCGCATTGTGCGTTTGTAACAATTACCTCTTGTACTCCACAGGATAATCAGTGTGATAGATAGCCTTTATTTCTGTGAGTACGCTTTATACGATGTCCATTAAAGATGTCTTTTATGTACAGAAGTATCAAACGTTAGTCGTTTTCAGGTTATCTTAAATTATTGCACGCCTAATTTCTTTTTTTTTAAAAAACTCTTTATATACCTTATAGAGTTCCGTTTCCTCGTAGTCAACTTGCCGCGCCGGTACATGGTCAAAGCTATATATAGTTGCTCCGGGAAAAGCAAAACTCTTTTCAGATGCACTACTTCGGATTCATCGCCTCTCTGAGGGCTTTGCCTACCTTGAAATGCAGGACCCTCTTCTCGGGGACCTCGACCTTATCGCCCGTCTTTGGATTACGGGCGCGGCGAGGTTTTCTGTGCTTCGGCTTGAAATTTCCGAACCCACGTATCTCGATCTTTTCTCCTTTGACAAGAGCGTCCTTTATACTGTCAAAAACGGTTTCAACGACAATCTCTGTCTGCTTTCTTGTGAGGCTTCCAACCCTTTCCGAAACCTTTTCAATGAGGTCCGATTTAGTCATACAACCTCCTTCTATGGTGCAAAAATATATTTTATTTTTACCGAGGGGGAGAAATCCGTCAGTTCTTTGGGCACGCCGTTCCTGAGTAAATTTACAAAAGAGAACCGCTCTTTTTTGCTGACCACTTCAGGTTCGCCCTTAATCCCGGCAAGTTGAGCCGCAGCCTTTACCGCGTCTTCAAGGTTGCCGAGTTCATCTACAAGGCCCGCCTTGACCGCCTGCTCGCCGGTGAAAACTCTGCCGTCCGCGATCTTTCTGACATCCTCCGGCAGCATTTTTCTTCCGTCGGCAACGGCCTTGATAAACTGTTCATGCACATTATCAAGGGCCCCCTGAAGTATCTCTCTTTCTTCTTTGCCGATGCCCCTGAAAACCGATGCCAGGTCTTTATGTCTTCCGCTCTTGATCACTTCGGTCTTAACGCCGATCTTGTTCATAAGACCCTGAAGATTGGGTATTTCCATAATAACGCCGATTGAACCGGTGAGAGTTCCGGGATTAGCAAATATCTTTGTGGCCGGAGCTGCAATATAGTATCCGCCTGATGCGGCAACGGACCCCATGGATACAACGATCTTCTTTTTAATGACCGCTTTTCTTACTTCCTCATATATTTCCTGTGAAGGCGCCACTGCGCCGCCGGGGCTATCTATACGAAGTACGATAGCCTTTATTGAGGCGTCCTTTACATGATTCTTGATTTCATCAATGGCGTCTTTTGAATCAAGGATGGGACCTTCAACGCGTATCAGGGCAACTCGCTCCCCCAAAGGAATGTTTTTCTGTACAAGAACAAAAAACAGACTGATGATAACAAGGACGAAGAGCACAAGAAAGACCAGCAAGACCTTCTTCATTCCCCGGACCTTTTTAGGTTTCTCATGCTTAGGCCTATCTTTCGTTCCTCGCAATCTACTTTAATAATCCTTATATTTATATCATCACCCGTGTTCAAAACATCTTCAATCCTGCCCGTAGCGGGCTTGACGATCTCTGAAGAATAGACAAGCCCTTCAACCCCGCCCTCGAGTTCGACAAAAATGCCGAAATCCGTCAGAGTGAGTACTTTGCCTTTCATTTCAGAGCCGAGTTTGAACCTTTCGGGTATGTCCTGCACCCAGGGATCGGCTTCAACATGTTTAAGGCTTAATGCCATTTTTTCAGACTCAGGCTCCATATTCAGTATTATCGCTTCAACCTTCTGCCCTTTCCTTAAAATCTCTGAAGGATGCTTAATGTGCTTGGTCCATGAAAGGTCCGAGATATGTATCAGGGCGTCAATCCCTTCAGGAAGGCCTACAAACACACCGAAATCCGTAATGGTTTTTACTTTTCCTGATATCTTCTGGCCGATTGCATAGCGCTGTGCTACAAGCTCCCACGGACTCGGCTTGATCTGCTTAATGCTTAGTGAGAGCCGCCGTTCATCTTTATCCACCTTGAGCACGACGGCTTCAACCATTTCCCCTACCGATAAATATTTGGAGGGATGTTTGGGCCTTGGAAGCCAGTCTATCTCGGATATGTGGACAAGACCTTCGAGGCCTTCCTCAAGCTCGATGAATGCGCCGTAATCCGTAATGCTCACCACCTTGCCTGACACCCTATTGCCCACGGGATATTTTTCATCGACGACGAACCAGGGATCGGATTGTTTCTGTTTATATCCCAGGGTGACCTTGTCATGTTCTTTCTCATATTTTAAAACGATTACTTCAATCTCATCTCCGACAGCGAAGAACTCTGAAGGATGATTGATCCTTCCCCAGGAGATATCCGATATATGTAAAAGACCGTCTATTCCTCCAAGATCGACAAAGACGCCGTAGTCCGTAATATTCTTGACGGTGCCCTTCATGATCTGTCCTTCTTCAAGTCTCTTCAGGGTCTCGACTTTCTTTTTCTGAAGTTCTTCTTCAAGGATGGCCCTTCTTGAAACAATAACATTGGAGAGTTTATTATTCAGCTTCAATACCTTGAAAACCATCTTCTTCCCCATAAGGCTGTCAACGTCTTTTATGGGTTTTACATCCACCTGTGAACCCGGCAAAAAAGCGCTCACCCTTGATATGTCAACCGAGAAGCCTCCTTTTGTTTTGCCGACAATCTTTCCCTCCACCGGCTTTCCTTCTTTTAAAGCAGTTTCGAGGAAATCCCATATCTTGATCTTGGTAGCGCGCTCTTTTGACAGGGCCACGATACCCTCGGCATCCTCGATGTTTTCGACATAGACTTCTATTTCAGAGTCCGGCCGAAGGGTTGCTATCTCCTCTTCGGAAAATTCTTCAATCGGTACAAAGCCCTCCGATTTGTAGCCGATGTCGATGATAACGCCGTCCTGCCTTACGGCCAGGACCTTTCCTTTCAGAATTTTTCCTTCTTCGATGCTGTGAAAGGTTTCAGCATAAAGTTTTTCCATTTCATTGTTTTGATTGTTTTGAATTTCCACCAACCTGTCAACCTCCTATATCACTAATTCTTTTCTCTACTTCTTTTATAATCCATTCAGGGGTTGACGCCCCTGCAGTTATGCCGATACGTTTAGCATTGGCAACCCACTTCTTCCTGATCTCGGAGGCTGTTTCAATATGATAGGTCGGGACCGACAACGACTCGCAGAGTTTTGTTAGTTGAGTTGTGTTTGCGCTGTTTTTGCCGCCTGCTACAAACATAACGTCAACCTGCCTGGCCATCCTCGCAGTCTCTTTTAACCTCAGAGCGGTAGAACTACATATAGTATTATATACTTTTATCTCTTTTGCATGTCTTAAAACATCGGAAAGGACTTTTTTCAGGGATTCCAGCGGCTGCGTCGTCTGGACGACAAGCCCGATCCTGTTTTTCAGTCTCGGGAGCGGTGTTTCGGCATTAACAACAATTGCGTCGCTATCTGCATAGCTCATCAGGCTTTGTACCTCTGGATGGTTTTTTTCTCCCAGAATGACTACCTGGTAACCCTCTTCCTTAAGAAGTTTAGCATAATACTGCGCTTTTTTTACAAATGGACACGTTGCATCTATTATTTCGCAGCCGCTTAAAGCTATCTCTCCTGAAAGCTGAAGCGGTATCCCATGTGTCCTTATAATCAATGCCTTGACGTCGTTTTTTGTTTTATAGTCTTCAAGGGGAATAATCCCTTTCTTCTTAAGCGTCTCGACAACCTGGGGATTATGAATGATCGGGCCGAGGGTATAAACCCCTTTGCGTTTTTCAGAGGCCAACCGGAAGGCTATATCAACAGCCCTCTTGACCCCGAAACAGAACCCCGCAGTCTTTGCTATGATTATTTCCATTTCAGCTTTTTACATAATCAAGTATTTTTTGTATAACCTGTTGTATCGACAGATTCGATGAATCTATTAAAAAGGCGTCAGACGCTACGGTAAGCGGGGCTATATCACGACCCGCATCCCTTTGGTCCCGGTCCATTATACTTTGCATGGCCTCATCCATGGCAATATCAATACCCTTCTCTTTAAACTGCAGAAAACGTCTTCCGGCCCTCTCCTCAACGGAGGCATCCAGAAAGACTTTCTTGCCCGCCTTTGGAAATACCACAGTTGTCGTATCTCTTCCTTCCACGACGAGATTATTCAGCAAAGCGGCGTTCCTCTGGGCGTCAAGCAGAAAATCCCGTACTATCTTTCGCGCGGAGAAGACGGAGGAGTAGTGGTCGATCTCCTTTGAGCGTATTTCATCCGAAACATCCCTGCCGTTTAAAAAGACCTTTCCATCAATAAAACGCACATCGGTACTGCCGAGAACTTCACCAAGTTTATCATCACTGTCGTCGGTTTCAGCGCCTTTATTTCTCAGGGAAACCGCAATGGCCCTGTATAGGGCGCCGGTGTCAAGATAATTGTAGCCAAGCTCCTTTGCAATAAGTTTGGCAACGGTTGTCTTGCCGGCGCCTGAAGGACCGTCTATTGCAACAACCTTTTTCATAAGGTAAGCCTCCTGATGATATCGAAAAACCCCGGGAAGGATATATTAACGGAAGACATGCCGTTTATGGTTGTCTTGCCTTCCGCGATAAGCCCTGCAATAGATAGAGCCATAGCGATCCGGTGGTCGTCATAACTTTCGAGGACGCTGCCTTTCAATATGCCTTTGCCCTTTATGCTAAGTCCGTCCGGGTACTCTTCAACCTCTGCGCCCATTTTCCGGAGTTCCGTAGCCATGCTTTTGATTCTGTCAGACTCCTTTACCCTCAATTCCTCCGCTCCTCTGATGGTTGTAATGCCTTCAGCCCGGGTTGCCGCCACACAGAGTATCGGGAACTCATCTATCAATGACGGTATATCTTCTTTGGTTAAGGTAATTGCCTTAAGATCCGAACCATTTGAGCAATGGAGGTCCGCTATAGTTTCACCCGATACCTCTCTCGTATTATGGACTTCAATACGGGCGCCCATTTTGTTAAGAGCCGTAAGAAGACCTGTGCGCGTGGGGTTTATTCCTACTCCTTTGGCCGTTATATCTGCGCCCCTGATTAATAAGGCCCCTACAATAAAGAATGCCGCCGAAGAAAAATCACCGGGCACGTAGATATCAGTCCCTTTTAATTCCGTTCCGCCTTTGATAGAAATATTAAGCCCGTCTATCTTTATATCCGCGCCGAATGAAGGAAGCATACTTTCGGTATGATCTCTTGATCTTGAAGGTTCGCTTATTGAAGTCTCTCCGTCTGCATAGAGACCTGCCAGAAGAATGGCGGATTTCAACTGAGCGCTTGCAACAGGCAAAGGGTATTGTATAGGCAGCAGTTTTTTCCCTTGTATTGCAATGGGCGGATATTTGTTGCCTGACCTTGCAATAATCCCGGCGCCCATGCGGCTTAAGGGAACAATCACCCTTCCCATAGGCCTTGATCTTAATGATCCGTCTCCGGTGAGGACCGAGAAGAACGGATTTCCTGCAAGAACTCCGGAGAGCAGCCTGATAGTCGTCCCCGAATTGCCGCAATCAATTACGTCCCCCGGTTCGTTCAGGCCGTAAATGCCTTTACCGTTGACGATAATATCATCGCCCCTGTCATCAATATCAACCCCTAAAGACCTGAAAGCGTTTAACGTGCTCATAGGATCTTCCGCCCTGAGAAAGTTTTTTATAACGCTTTTGCCTTTTGATAAAGACGAGAATATTATCGATCTGTGTGATATTGATTTATCAGGGGGAGGAGAAAATTCGCCTTGAAATCTCTTAGCCTTGATGAATTCAATTCTGTCCAATACCTTCCCTCAGTGTACGGGCTTTTCTGAAATCCCTTTCGATGGATTCAGCATCAGAGTCTCTGAGATACTGACTTGCCCTATCGAGATTACGCTTAAAGAGCTCGATAGATTCAAGGATAAAGTCTTTATTGAGAAGACAGATATCTCTCCACAATTCAGGCGCGCTTGAGGCTATCCTTGTAGTATCCTTAAACCCCTGGCCTGAAAATGCAAGATAGGAACCGTCCATATCCGCAACCGTATTCATTATTTCATACGCTATAAGATGCGGCAGATGGCTTACGGCCGCATAGATCCTGTCATGCTCATCAGGTTTCATTATCTTTATAACGGAACCGAAGATTTCCCACAGAGCCGTAATCTTTGCAAGGGCTTCCCTGTCGGTTTTTTCCGTCGGAGTTATGATGCATTTAGCGCCTTTAAAGAGGTCCGGGCCGGCCGGATCGATACCCGAGCGGTCGCTTCCCGCAATAGGGTGTGCCCCGACAAAATGAACACCTTCCGGCATTAATGCCTCCATATCGCGAACGAGTCTCCCTTTTACGCTTCCTGCATCCGATACAATGGCGTTCTTTTTTAATGCCCCTTTAATCTTTTTAAAAAGATCAACAAAACTTCCAACGGGCACGGCAAATAAAACAAGGTCCGCGCCGTCGCAGGCCTTTGATGGATCAAGATCAAAGGAGTCGATGATCCCTTCCTCTTTAGCCCTTAATAAATTGTCTTCTTTCCGGCCATGTCCTGCTATTTCATTACATAGTCCGTGCTTTCTCATGGCAAGGGCAAAAGAAGCACCGATAAGGCCGACGCCAAGTATGGTTACTTTATGAAAATGCATATTTCCGTTTCCTTAATTTTGCATTTTTCATTTGTTTTTATATTTCTCTTCCCACCGCTTTTGCTATGGGTTTTAATTCTTTCATCAACTTTTTAAAAGCATCCGGCCTCAAAGACTGTTCACCGTCTGACAGCGCTTCTTCAGGGTTTGTGTGGACCTCTATGACAAGACCGTCTGCGCCGGCTGCTACGGCAGCCTTTGCCATAGGGGCGACAAGGTCCCACTTGCCGACGCCGTGGCTTGGATCAACAACAACCGGCAGATGGGTAAGCTTCTTCAGAACCGGGACTGCACTGAGGTCAAGTGTGTTCCTTGTAGCAGTCTCGAATGTTCTGATGCCCCTTTCGCATAGGATTACTTTATGGTTCCCCCGTGACATGATGTACTCTGCCGCCATGAGCCATTCTTTTATAGTTGAAGACAAACCTCTTTTTAAGAGCACGGGTTTCTTGCCTGTTCCGACTTCAAGGAGCAGCCTGAAATTCTGCATGTTCCTGGCCCCGATCTGGATAATGTCGGCGTATTTTGAAATTACCTCCATGTCCCTGGGGTCCATCAGTTCCGTCACAACCGGAAGGCCGGTTTTTTCCCTTGCGGCTGCAAGGTATATGAGACCTTCTTCGCCAAGTCCCTGGAAGGAATATGGAGAAGAACGGGGCTTGAAAGCGCCTCCCCTGATAAAAGAAGCGCCCGCAGCCTTGACCTTTTCAGCAATACTCATTAACATGGTCTTGTTTTCAACCGCACAGGGACCCGCGATCACCTGTATCTTTTTACCTCCGATGACCTTGCCTTTAACATTGATTACGGTGTTCTCCGCCTTAAATTCCCTGCTCGCAAGCTTGTATGGTTTAAGAATGCGCATCACATCTTCGACGCCCGGCATTATACTTATGCCGTTTTCTTCTTCCTCGGTTATTTTCGAGGTGTCCCCGATGACCCCGATTATGGTCCTCTCGGTGCCCTTTGAAATATTCGCCTGAAGACCCCTGCTTTCGAGCTTCTTTACTATATGTTTTAGTTGTGCTTCAGTTGCTCCCGGTTTTAATACTATGATATCCATATATATCCTCCTGCAAAAACTTTGTCCTTCATTTATTAAGTACCTTTTTCAACGCCTCGATAAACCGCCTGTTTTCTTCGGGCAGCCCGATGGTCACCCTGATTTCACGGGGTCCCATGGGCCGGACAATAATACCCTCTCTTAACAATTTATTGTAAAGTCCGCCGGCATCCTGTTCCAGCGGCATATAAATGAAATTTGCCTCGGTAGGAACATATTTTATGCCGAGTGTTTCAAGTTGCGCGTAAAGGAACCCTTTGCCCTTAGCATTGACCGCCCGTGAAGTCTGAACATGTTCGTCGTCCTGCAAAGCCTGTAAGGCGGCCTTTTGCGCAAGAGAATTCGTATTGAAAGGAGGCCTGAGTTTGTTCATCTCTGTAACAATGTTCTTTTGCCCAAGGCCGTAACCGATCCTGAGACCGGCAAGGCCGTATATCTTGGAGAAGGTCCTGAGAATTAAAATATCCCTTCCATCCCTGAAATGTTTCATGCTGTCCGCATATTCCGGGTCCGTTACATATTCGATATACGCCTCATCCGCTACAACAAGCACGCCGTCCGGAATGCGCTTCATCATCCGGTCGAATTCCTCTTTTTTATTGATGGTGCCGGTAGGATTGTTCGGGTTTGAAATAAAAAGTATTTTTGTCCTGGTAGTAACCGCATCTGCCATAGCGTCAAGGTCATGGGTATAATCCTTTAACGGTATCTGCACGGACTTGCCCCCCTGCGCCTGGACGGACATGGAATAGACGACAAAAGACGGATGGGCCATTACCGCTTCATCCCCGGGCTGAATGAATGTCCTGACGGCAATATCAAGCAGTTCATTCGAGCCGTTGCCGAGGATAACCTCATCTTCCTTTATAGAAAGTCTTTCAGCTAACGCCTTTTTGAGATAGTACCCGCTTCCGTCCGGGTATCTGTTCAAACCGGTTGAAACATCAGGGACCATAATGCTCTGCAACAGGGCCTTCATGGCTTTCACCGAAGGCCCAAGGGGGTTCTCATTGGATGCAAGCTTTACCGAATTTTGAATGCCCAGATCGCGTTCGAGTTCTTCAACCGGCTTACCGGGGACATACGGTTTTATTGCGGAAACATAATCAGGCGGTTTTATCATGATAAATCACCTTGCGGATAGGAACCAAGACATTTAAGATAAAGACAGTTGTCTTTCATCTTTTCTATCACCCCTTTCAATTTTTTGTCTTCCACATGTCCTTCCATGTCGACAAAGAATATATATTCCCATGCCTTCCGCTTTGAAGGTCTGGATTCTATTTTGGTCAGGTTCACCTTTGCCTTTTTAAACGGTTCAAGGATGTTATAAAGGGCGCCCGGCCTGTCTTTTATAGAGAACATAATAGAAGTCTTGTCCTTGCCGGTTTTATCAGGAAACTCTTTTGATATAACGAGAAATCTTGTATAGTTATTTTTATTGTCTTCTATGCTTTTTTCGACAAATTCAAGGTGGTATAGCTCTGCCGCCAGTTCGCCGGCAATAGCCGCCGCATCATTATCATGTGAAGCGAGTTCCGCTGCATTTGCACTGCTTGTAGCTTCAACTATCGGTATGCCGGCCATATTCAGGGCAAGCCATCGTCTGCATTGAGCGGTCGGGGGAGAAAAAGAATAAATCTTCTTTATCTTTGCCTTGTCGCCGCTCTTTGACAAAAGGTTGTGAGTTATCCTGAGCATCACCTCGGCGGAGATCTTGAGATCATAGTCCATAAACAGGTCGATGGTATAACTGATAACGCCTTCGGTCGAATTCTCTATGGGGACAACCCCGAATTCAGCCTTACCGGATTCAACGGCGTCAAAAACATCCTTTATAGTCCCGACCGGAACGAATTCCGTAGAAGATCCGAAATGTCTTATAGCCGCCATATGGGCGTATGTTGCAAGGGGTCCCAGACAGGCCACTTTCAGCGGCTCTTCGAGAGACAAACAGGCCGAGAGGATTTCCCTGAATACTACTTTCAGGGCGGCGTTGGGGAAAGACCCTTTATTGAGAGTTGCAAGACGTTGAAGTATAGAACGTTCACGCTCGGGTGAATAGAATTTTGCATTTTTATTACGTTTGATATGGGCAATGTCAAGAACGATGCGGGTTCTTTTGTTCAGGAGTTCGAGTATCTGATCGTCAATCCCGTCCAACT
Organism: Thermodesulfovibrionales bacterium; assembly: GCA_041660325.1. Taxonomy (GTDB): domain Bacteria; phylum Nitrospirota; class Thermodesulfovibrionia; order Thermodesulfovibrionales; family SM23-35; genus DYFC01. Next base: position 17,980 of record JBAZWR010000026.1, read on the forward strand.
CCCGTCTGAGTTTTTCAAGCTCCTTCATATAATCCTTTGATTAATAGAAAAACAAGATATGGAATCCCCTTCAGAGGGGAGATTAATAATACTAATTTTATACTTATTTTTACAACAGGTTACACTGCTTGCAGGGAAGAAAGAGATTCTTGCTCCCTACAGTATCATATCTTCACCGGCCGGTGAAGGTCACCCCTACATTCAACAGCCCGGCTCTCCCTGATGCCCGCAACAGCTTTTTAAATTTATGATTTTAAGAAAAATATTCTTAATTATATAAGCGGCCTTCTTTCCAACAGGCATGGGTTTTTTAAGATTCTCCATTAGAGCCTTTGCATCAGGACGATTATTAGCGCACATTATTATACTCCTTCTAAAAGGACGGCGTGCAAGCCGGCCTGACGCCGTAATGGTTATAGTGTGCATGAAAAGTTGAAAAACTGCAAAAAAAGAGTGGCAGAAGGGGGAAACTCCTGCCACTATAAAGGGGGGAGTTATAGGGGAGTTATAAAGATTAACGCCTCCATAAAGCACATATTATTTTAAGCAAGTGCTTAATAGAATGCATCAAGAACCTTGGAAATTTCTAATTGATAATTTTTATAAGATTATAAGATAAAGCAATGAACGGTTTTTGGCGTGTTTTTAAAGCTTTTTAATGCATTGGCTGACTTTGTAATATTTGAGGTCGTCCTTTGGATTCTCAGGGGTAAAAACAATCGGTTCCTGCTTTTCATCCATGAGAATGATAAAGTTTTCTTTCATTACCAGTTTGCGAATTGAAATAACCTTGGAAGACCAGACAAAAACGGTGTCACCGCTCTTTACATCTTTGTTTGGCTCAACCAGCAACAGATCGAAGGTTTCCAGACCGCCGCATGAGTGTATCCCTTTTGTTGTTATATAAAACGCGCTGGGGTCATCAGTGGTAGCGTATTCAAATGTCTTGGCAACTAAGGATGGATAATCCAGATCAATGCAGTCGCCCCATGACTCAATCTGGGCTTCATCCAGCACAGGCACTCTCCTTGATATGAACATCCTTTCAGCAACATCCGCTTCCAGAACCAACAAAATTTCAAGTGGAACTTCCAGGGATTTGGATAGTTTCAGCAGCGTTTCCCTGCCCGGATTTCTTATTCCCGTAATTAGCTGACTTACATAGGCGCAACTGACGCCCATTCTCTGGGCAAGTGTAATTGCCTTTATGCCCCTTGACTTCATTAGCTTTCTTAGTTTTTCACCAAATGTAATTTTCATGCTTAATTATAATATATTTAATAAATTAATTTAAATAACTTTTGCTAATAATGGAAAAATATACTATTAAGCAGATGATATTAAATATTTCTTCTGCACGCTTCGGTTATATGACCGTCCATTGCTGCGGCAGAAAAAGCTTTTCATATGTCATAAGGGCAAAGCGGTCGGTCATGCCTGCAATAAAGTCGCACACCAATTGGTGCCGCGATGCGTCATCGCCGCGCCTGTTTATATTGTCCTCTTTCGGTATGTCCATGCCTACCTCGCCGGTATGTTCAAGATAATATTCATATAACTCTCTCAGTATTTTCTTTGCCTTTTTGAATTCCCTGATTATCCGTTCGCCTTCATAAACGCGTTCATAAAGAAAATCTCTGAGCATATAAATGCCGGATGAGACTTCATCGCTCATACTAAGAGCGTCAAGGTCCGTCTTGAGAGATCGGTATACGACGTCTTTGACCATTGTGTCTATTCTGGCCGCATGAGTATCGCCAAGCGTCCTGATAATCTGCCTGGGGATTTCGGCTTTTTTTATAAAGCCGGCCCGCGTTGCATCATCAAGATCATGGTTTACATAAGCAATAATATCGGAGACGCGGACAACCTGCCCTTCAAGGGTGTCGGCTTTTTCATCCTCTGTTTCCGGGAATATAAACCCTTTCCCTTTGGAATGCTTGACGATTCCGTTCCTGACCTCGTATGTCAGATTCAGTCCCTTCCCCCCCTTTTCGAGGAAATCAACAACTCTCAGGCTCTGGATGTAATGATGAAACCCCCCGGGGTGTATTTCCCCCAGTATCTCTTCACCTGCATGTCCGAAGGGAGTGTGGCCAAGGTCATGGCCGAGCGCAATTGCCTCCGTCAGGTCGTCGTTTAGTCTCAACGCCCTTGATATGGTCCTTGCTATCTGTGAAACCTCAAGGACATGGGTCAGGCGTGTACGGTAATGGTCTCCCTTAGGTGCAAGGAATACCTGTGTTTTGTGCTTTAATCTTCTGAAGGACTTTGAATGGATAATCCTGTCTCTGTCCCGCTGAAAGCACGTCCGGATATCGCCCTCTTTTTCAGGCCTTAATCGTCCTTTAGTGCGGAAACTCAGGCACGACCGAGGATGAAGGATTTTTTGTTCGATCTCTTCTGTCTGCTCACGAATAGTCAAAAGGAACCTCCGGCACTTTATTGATACTACATTTTCAGAGAGAAGTAAAGAGGAATTTTATTTCACAGGTTGATAAAAGACTTCTAAAGAGGGTATATTAATAATTAAATTTTTTCGGAGGTGTATTATGTCTTTAAATCTTATAGATATAGCCCATGCGATGGCGCCGGGCCAGCAGGGAAGCGCGGGGCCGGGGGGCGCTACAGGGCTTTTAAGCAGCCTTGTTCCGCTTGTTCTTATTTTTGTAATCTTTTATTTTCTGCTGATCAGACCGCAGCAGAAAAAGGCCAAAGAACATAAAAATATGATCGATAATCTGAAAAAGGGCGACAAGATTATTACCTCCGGCGGCATATATGGCATTATCGAGGCCGTCGGTGCAAACACCGTTACACTCAAGGTTGGAGAAAATACGAAGGTTAAACTCGGCAAGCCATATGTTGCAGCGCTCCGGGCTCCTTCTGATGAAGACTAATAAAAAAATCCTAATACCTAAAGACGAAATTCTAAATAAATCCAGAACATCTTATTGAAATAGATTAAAGAATAAGATTATTTAAATTTTAGAAATTCAAATTTGGGATTTAACAGTTTATGGAGGTTTAATGAAGAAAAACATTCTCTGGAGATTGGGTTTAATCGGCATAACTATTGTTCTTGCAGTTATATTCTTCCTTCCCAACACCCCCGGTTTTCAGTATATGCCGGAATGGTGGATACAAAACATGCCCAACAAAGGTATTGTTCTCGGGCTTGACCTCCAGGGAGGACTGCATCTCGTCTTTGAGGTAGAGGGCGACAAGGCTGTCGAGATAACGACTGAAAGATATGCCTCAAGACTAAAGGAACTATTAGCAAAGAAGAAGTTGACTGCCGATGCGACCGTTAGCGGTTTGAATATCACGGTAAACCCGTCAAATCCGGATATAAAGAAGGCGATTGAAGACGGTTTCCCGACCCTTGCGCCTGTTGAAACCGGGAGCAAGCTTGTATATCGCCTCTCGGACAAAGAGGCTAAAAGAATAAAGGATACATCCACAGATCAGGCTCTTGAAACGATCAGAAACAGGATCGACCAGTTCGGTGTTTCCGAACCTACAATACACAGACAGGGGGAAAACGAGATCGTTGTCCAGCTTCCCGGTGTAAAAGATCCGAAAAGGGCAATTGACCTGATAGGCAAAACTGCCCAGCTCGAATTCAAGATCGTTGATGACGAAGCAAAAATAGCGGCAGAGCTTCCACAGACGATATCGCCCGGAGAAGAAGAGAAATTTCTCGAACAGTTTGCCGGGAAGATACCGGAAGATACCGAAATCCTTTTCGAGAAAAAGATCAATAAGGAGACGGGCGTAGTCAGGAAGATTCCGATAATGGTGAAAAAGCAGGCGGCCTTGACCGGAGATCTTTTAAGCGACGCAAAGGTAAATATCGATTCGCGTTTTAGTGAACCTTATGTTTCAATTTCTTTCAACGACGCAGGCGCAAAAACCTTTGAAGATGTAACCGCCGCCAATGTAAAAAAGAGAATGGCGATCATACTCGACAATACCGTATATTCGGCCCCTGTTATTCAGGAGCGGATAGCAGGCGGCAACGCACAGATAACCGGAAGCTTTAGCATGGAAGAAGCAAAGGACCTGAGCATTGTGTTAAGGGCCGGCGCACTTCCGGCGCCCATGAAGATGCTTCAGAATGTAACAGTAGGTCCGTCACTCGGACGTGATTCCATCGAGGCAGGCAAAATGGCCGGAATGATCGGGACCATTGCAGTTATCATATTCATGATACTCTATTACAGGCTTTCCGGTGTTATTGCCGATTTTGCTCTTTTTCTTAATATTGTCCTCCTCCTCGGCGCAATGGCGTCCCTGAACGCCACGCTTACTTTGCCCGGTATAGCGGGTATAATCCTCGCAATCGGTATGGCCGTTGACTCGAATGTCCTTATGTTCGAGCGGATGCGGGACGAGCTGCGTGCAGGGAAGACCCCTCGCGCGGCAGTCGATTCAGGCTATGACAAGGCGTTCTGGACGATCTTCGATTCCCATGTAACAACTTTGATTACGGCAGCCGTGCTGTTTCAGTTCGGCACCGGCCCGATAAAGGGTTTTGCCGTGACCTTAAGCCTGGGTGTTGCGATAAATCTTTTTACCGCGCTGATAGGCACAAAATCAGTCTTCGACATCATAAACAGCAAACGTGAATTAACGAAATTGAGCATATAGGAGAGCACATGATTGAGCTGATTAAAAACCCGCATATTGATTTTCTTGGAAAAAAATATATAGCCTTCATTGTTTCAGGGATTCTGTCCGTTATCGGCGTCATTGCCATAGTGCAGATAGCAACAGGCCGTGCAAACCTCGGCATAGACTTTGCAGGAGGAACGGCAATCCAGTTCAAATTTGAAAAACCGGTTGCATTGCATAATGTCAGACTCGCCATCGAGAGCGGCGGGTTAAAAGACTTTGACCTCCAGGACCTGCCGTCGGAGAATAAGATACTGATCAGGGTAAAAAAGGTCGATATAAAACTCGGCCGGATTTCAGAGACCATAGAAAATATTCTAAAGGAAAAAATGCCTGATAATAAATACGTGGTTGATTCTACAACCGAGATCGGCCCCAAGGTCGGAGGAAGACTGAGGGTGGATGCGGCAAAAGCCGTAGGGTTTGCCGTCATCGGAATTCTGATTTATGTCGCCTTCAGATTTCAGTTTAAATTCGGCGTAGGCGCAACTATTGCAACTTTCCATGACGTCCTGGCCGTACTGGGATTGTTTTTTCTCATGGGGAGAGAAATCAATCTTATCCTTATCACGGCCCTTCTCACTATCGCAGGTTATTCACTGACCGATACGGTTGTTGTCTTTGACCGGATACGTGAAAACCTGAAGGCAAGGCAGAGAGAAAGCGTCGAAGCGGTAATGAACATGAGCATTAATGAAGTCTTGTCACGTACAATTATTACCTCTACGACCGTTTTCCTTACCTCGCTTGCGCTGTTTTTCTTCGGGGGTGAAGTGCTTCATGACTTTTCTCTTGCCATGATTATGGGCGTTATTGTAGGCACTTATTCCTCCATTTTTGTCGCAAGCCCGGTAGTCCTCTTATGGGGCGGCAAGAGACCTTTCGCAAAGAAATAATTTATATTGAAAATGAAAATCGCAAGCAAGGGAAGACATACTGAAAACCCCTTGTAACGCAACAAAATATTATTTGCGATACACATGAATGCAAATCTAACAGTTTGCGTATTACAGCAGAAGGCTTGCCGGCCGTTCTATATGTGTATAAGGTGTTGTCCGCACTCAGGCGGATTCGCTGAGGAGAACTACAAGACTTTTTCAGTACATCTTCCCTTGCTTTATCATCTGATGGGTTTATTTTGAATTTTAAATTTTGCATTGACCGTTTTGCATTGCAGTGAACTATGATATGAATCGCCGCTGGCTTGTTAACAAAACCAATCCTGAATATATACAGTACCTCTCAAAAACCGCTTCTATTTCTCCTCTTCTTGCGCAAATACTGATTAACAGAGGGTTTAAGACAGGCTCGGATATAAGCTCTTTTATGAGCCCGGGGATTTCACAATTGTCCGATCCTTTTGATATGCCGGGGCTGAAAACAGCCGTTGACAGAATTATGGGTGCAAAGCGCAGCGGAGAGACGGTGCTTGTTCATGGTGATTACGACGCCGATGGTATAACGGCCACGGCTATCATGCTTTCAGCCCTAAAGCTGCTCGACATAAACTGCCGGTTTTTCATACCGAATAGAATGGAGCACGGCTACGGCTTTAAAACAACAGGGGTCAACATCGCCAAACACCTTGGCGCATCCCTTATAATCACCGTAGACTGCGGCATTACATCTTTCGAGGCAGCCGCCTTATGCAAAAAAGAGGGGATAGACGTCGTTATCACAGACCACCATGAACCCGCCTTGACCTCTCAGCTTCTTAACCTCCCGGCTTCCCGTTTTTTATTGCCTGATGCCGTTGCCGTTATCAATCCAAAAATCGACAATCATCGATCATCAATCACCGATCTTTCAGGGGCCGGCATTGCCTTCAAACTTGCCCAGGCATTGGCGCTGACCGTCAAGGCGGATTTCCCGTTGCACGATTTGCTTGATCTCGCAGCCCTCGGCACAATGGCTGATGTTGTGCCGTTGACCGGTGAAAACAGGCTTATTGTAAAAGACGGCATGAAGATAATAGATAATGGCTTAAGACCGGGAATAAAAGCCCTGAAAAGTGTTTCAGGAATTATCGGAAAGAAACTCAGGACCGGAATGCTCCTTTTCACGGTAATACCAAGGATCAACGCAGCCGGGAGGATTGCAGAGGC
>JBAZWR010000027.1:0-7547 GCA_041660325.1 Thermodesulfovibrionales bacterium
GGTCTCGGACCCTTATGAGCCTCCGGAAAACCCTGAAATTGTTCTTGATACGGACGGGTCAAGTATTGAAGAAAGCGTGGGTAAGATTATGGATTATCTCGTGGAGAAAGGCATTATCGGATCTTAAGACAATGTCTGATATAATTCACGATAGGTCGCGTTTTTTTCGATAAGCTCTTCATGGTTCCCTATGTCCGCTATTCTGCCTTTTTCTATAATCAATATCCTGTCCGCATTTCTGATTGTAGAGAGCCTGTGCGCGATAACGATTGTTGTGCGGCCTTTCATAAGCAGGTCGAGCGCTTTCTGAACGATAGACTCCGACACCGAGTCGAGGGAAGAGGTTGCCTCATCGAGGATAAGGATGGGCGGGTTCTTGAGAATGGCCCTTGCTATGGCGATCCTCTGACGCTGACCGCCGGACAGCTTTAACCCTCTCTCGCCGATAATCGTATTATATTTCTCCGGCAATTCCCGGATGAATTCATCGGCATAGGCCATTTTGGCCGCTTCAATAATATCATCTTCCGAGACGTTCTGTTTGCCGAACGCAATATTTTCCTTAACCGAATCGTTAAAAAGAATTATATCCTGACTTACTATGCCTATCTGTTCCCTGAGAGAATGAAGCTCAATGTCATTGATATTTATCCCGTCAACCGACAGAGTCCCGCTTGAAGGGACATGGAATTTCGGGATTAAATCCACAAGCGTTGATTTCCCTACACCGCTGCGGCCGACGACCGCAATCATTTCACCCTGCCTGATCTCCAGGTTAATATCTTTCAGCACCGGCGAGTTGTTCCCGGGAAAAGTAAAAGATACATTTTCAAAGCGTATTGAATTCTTAAATCCGTCTATATTGCTATGTCCCTGCTTTTCGTGTTCGGCATTCAGCAGGGTATCTATCCTTTCGATAGAAGCCCTCGACTCCTGCAAGACACCATATGCTTCTCCAAGCTTTTTCACGGGGGTAAACATCATATAAATAGCCACAAGGATAGAGGCAAAAACCCCCGGGGTAATCGTGCCATGCATAACCATAAAACCTCCGTATCCCAGAACGACGGCTATCCCGGCGCCGGTCACAACATCAATAATCAGCTTGGTAAACTCCTTCAGCCTGATGACCCGTAGAAGTTCCCTGTAGTATCGCTGGTTGTCACTCCTGAATTTCTCGCCCATTGTTTGTTCACGGTTGAATATTTTTATGATCCTCGAACCGAGGATACTCTCACCGATTCTGTTAGTAAGAAATGCCAGTTTTCTCTGAGCTTCTTTTCTTTTCTTTTTCACGCCCTTGCCGAATTTTCTTGTGCTGTAAGCTATAAGAGGCAAAAGTATCAAACTCATGAGGGTGAGGTCCCATTTCCTGTAAAGCGCAACACCCAAAAGGAAGATTACGGTCGGTATTTCAATAATAAAAGTCTTTATGACCTCGGAAATAAGTCCGTTCAGCGACTCTACGTCATACATGATCCTTGATATAACCACCCCTGAGGATTCTTTATGAAAGTATCCGACCGGAAGATAGAGGACGTGATTATATAATTTATTTCTCGTTTCCCTGACTAATTTCATGCCGGCGGATTTCATTAAATATAACTGGCCGAAACTCAGAAACCCTTTTATGGAAAATAGCAGGAAGACCCCTATCGGAAGCAGTTTCAGGTAATCGTATCTTTTCCCGACCAGCACTTCATCGAGAGCGGGCTTGACGGTCCAGGCTATAGCGCCGGTTATACCGGAGACGATAAGGCTTAAGACAATGCCTGCAAAAATCCTCGGCCAGTAAGGTTTTGTGAGTTCAAGTATCCTTTTAGAAACGGACATGATTATTTCTTAAAGATCCTCCGTTGATTTCTTAATATTTATGCAGATTAGTATAACCTAATCCGGGCTATTCTTTTAACATAGAAAAAGCAGTTAACCACAGAGACACGGAGGCACAGAGTTGAAAAGTAAGAGAAAAGGCCGGTATGCATCCTTCACCTTGGAGGTGAAACAAAATTATTCTACAACCCATTGTTTTCTCTGTGTCTCTGTGCCTCAGTGGTAAATGAACTGCTGTTTTTAGGTTTAAGGCTGTCATTGCAAGTAGAGGAGTGACGCGGTTACTTAATAGTTTCCCCGAACAAGAGTCGCGATAATCGAGCCGACCGCCGCTTTTGTCTGCATTTTGACGGGGATATGTTTGGGGTCGTCTGTAAGCCATATGAAAATATCGCCCTTGCGGGAGAAGATGCCTTCCGATTTCATCAACGGCTTAATAACAATGGTGTCGAATGTGCCCGCAGGCAACGTCACCTTTTCTTTTTTCAACACCTGCACTTCAACATTCCAGACTTTCTTGCTGTCAAAGATCGTCACATAAACCGTTTCTCCGACGGCAAGCTTTAGTGTCCTGACTTGATAAAAACCTGATAAGGGGTCAAAAACAGGTAAAGGTAAATCGAACTCTTTTTTTTCGTTATTCAAATGGTCGATATAGATTGCCTTGTTTTTATCGGAGTCGAAAATAACTTCTTTGTCCTTCCTGTGTTTGCCTTCACGTATTTTCATTCTGTAATTTACCGGTTGCGCCGGGGAGTGGAGAGGATTATTCTTTGTCCGGATACTTTCCACCCTGTCCTCTACGGTATAAAAAACGGAAACCCAATCTGCGGATCTCGCCGTGGAAACGATTTTTATCCTTTCGCCGTCATTGAACAACTCAAGGGTTGCCGTGCCTGCCGAGATACCGGTCCATGTCAGATCATAAACAAACTTCTCAGGCATTTTAAAGGGATCGGCCATAGCATAGGATGCGAAGAAAGCCAAATATAAAACACATAGCAAGATCGGTTTCAGAAACATAATAACCTCTTTTTTATGGTATATTATTTCATGCTTGTTATTCCAGCAATAGATTTGAAAGAAGGCAGTTGCGTAAGGCTTCTTCAGGGCAACAAAGATGCAGCGACTGTCTATTCTCATGACCCTGTAAATACCGCTAAAAAATGGGAATCTTTCGGCGCTAAACTCCTCCATATCGTCGACCTCGACGGCGCTTTTTCAGGCAGCCAGAAGAATTTTGACGCTATCGTGAAAATCAGGGAAGCTATAAAGATCCCGATTCAGGTCGGGGGCGGCATAAGGGAAATCGGAAATGTGCTAAACCTTTTTTCCGCAGGCGTCAACCGGATCATTATCGGCACGAAAGCAATAGAAGACCCCGAATTCCTGACCTATCTCTGCAATAATTATCCGGGGAAAATTTTAATCGGCATCGATGCAAAAAGCGGTATGGTGGCGATAAAAGGCTGGGAGGAAATCACATCGATAACCGCTAAAGACCTGGCAAAACGTCTGGAACTGGTGGGCGCGGCAGGCATTATTTATACGGACATCGCCAGGGACGGCATGATGACGGGCCCGAATATCGAGGCGACAAGTGAGATGGTTGAAAACGTTAAAATTCCCGTCATAGCATCGGGAGGCGTTTCAAATATAGAGGACATCAGGGACCTTAAAAAGATAAAGGATCTCTGGGGCGCCATAACAGGAAAGGCTATCTATTCAGGATCATTGGACCTGCGTGAAGCTATAAAGATTGCCTCGGGCGAAACATGTTAGCGAAAAGAATAATACCGTGTCTTGATGTAAAGGATGGCCGCGTAGTCAAAGGGGTCAGCTTTGTCAACCTGCGCGATGCAGGCGACCCGGTTGAGAATGCGAAGTTTTATGACGATCAGGGCGCCGATGAACTGATTTTTCTCGACATCACCGCATCCCACGAAAAGAGGAAGATAATCCTCGACATAGTAGCCAAAACCGCAGAGGATGTATTCATGCCGCTTACCGTAGGAGGAGGGATTAAATCACTTGACGATATCAGGGACCTCCTGAATGCCGGATGTGATAAAGTCTCAGTCAATACCACGGCCGTAAAGGATCCCTATTTCATCAGAAAAGCCGCGGAACGCTTCGGCAGCCAGTGCATCGTAGTGGCTATAGACGCGAAGAGGGTGCATCCGGACATGTCAAAGGCAACCGGTGAACCCTGGTTCGATGATCCATCGCTGAAAGATGTCTGCCTTGATTTGTCAGCCATTGAATTCCCTATCAATAACTGGAGCGAAAAAGGAATGTGGGCGATTTCGACCCACGGCGGCAGGCAGATGAAGCTCATCGACGCTGTGAAGTGGGCGCGGAAAATGGAGGAACTCGGCTCAGGCGAGATTATGCTCACCAGCATGGACAAAGACGGAACAAAAGACGGCTATGATATAGAACTCACACGCGCCATTTCCGAGGCCGTTACTATACCGGTCATCGCATCAGGAGGCGCCGGAACCCTCGAACATCTCTACGAAGCCTTTGCCTTCGGCAAAGCCGATGCAGCCCTTGCCGCATCAATCTTCCACTACCGTGAATACACTGTCCGGGACGCAAAGGAATATCTGGAGAAAAAGGGGATACCGGTCAGACTATAACAGGAACAACGAACCGCTCTGTCCGCTAAATTCTCACAGTAACAAAAATATCAGTGTAACTTCATAATTCTTGGATTTTAGGGACGTTGGTTCTCAAGATGCTTTTTATAAGGATTCTGCTTTCACAAGAGCACGCTTCACATTTGGTGTAAGGGATTAAGAGAGGGACATTCCTGCAGGGACGCTCAGTCTCCGAGGATTGCCTTGATGTTTGCAAAGAACTTCTTTGCAAACATTTTCTCCCGGTCGGGGTCAAGTTTCTCGAACCTGTCAATCCTTTTGATCGCTTCCTCAGGTACCTCTTCCAGAAACCTGGAAGGAACTGAAGACTTTTCCTTTCCGTACTTTAATCTGTGCTCCGTGCAGGTGATGTAAAGTTCATTCATCGCCCTCGTTATCCCGACATAGAATAGCCTTCTTTCCTCCTCTATCTCCTCAGCCATACACGAGGATTTTTTATGGGGCAGTATGTCCTCCTCCACCCCGGCGATAAATACTACGGGGAATTCCAGACCCTTGGACGAATGGAAGGATATAAGGGTGACGCCCCGAGCGCCCTTTTCCTCCTCCTTTTCCTTCACGAGGTCGGCGAGCGCCATTGTTTCCAGAAATCCGTGAAGAGAAGGCGATTCCTCTCCGGATTCAAAGCGGGCTATGGAATCGATGAACCCTTCAATGTTTTCTATCCTCCTGAATGCCGCCTCCGGGGTCTTATACAGTTCGGTGATGTAATCCCTGTAATTGATTTCCTCGATCAGCTCTTTGAGGGTTTTGCCCATTCCCGGAACTTTTCCGAACATATCCCGGTAACGGCTGATCAACCCGAAAAGGGCCTCGGCAGATACAGCCGCTTTTTGGCCGAGACCGGATATCCCGGATGCTTTTCCGAATGCATCGAGAAGACTTAGCGAATTGGACCGATTAAAATCCGAAAGCGCGGACAGAGCCGAAGGCCCCAGACCCCTCTTAGGCGCATTGGCGGCCCTCAGAAGGCTCAGATCGTCGGAGGGGTTTGCAATGATCTTGAGATAGGCAGCAAGGTCCTTGATCTCCTTATGTTCGAAATAGCTCGTTCCGCCCACAACGGAGTATGGGATCCGCTGTCTTCTCAGCGCTTCCTCAAAGGGCCTCGAAAAAATATTCGCCCTGTAAATAACCGCGAAATCTTCATAAGGTATATTTCTCTCGAACTTTATCATCGATATTCTCTCGACCACCCACTCCGCCTCGCCCTCGGTATCGGTCGCTTTATAAACATTGACCTTAGGGCCGTCGCCCCTTTCGGTCCATAAAGATTTTTCCATTCTCTTCCCGTTATTTTTTATCACTCCGTTTGCCGCTTTAAGAATATGGCCGTATGAGCGGTAGTTCTGCTCAAGCCTCACTGTCACCGTCCCCGGGAAATCTTTCTCAAAATCGAGGATGTTGCCGAGGTTGGCGCCCCTCCATCCGTAGATAGACTGGTCATCGTCCCCGACAACGCAGAGGTTCTTCCTTTCACCTGCAAGCAGTTTGATGAATTCATACTGAACGCGGTTCGTATCCTGATACTCGTCTACCATGATATGCCTGAACCTCTCCCTGTATTTTCCGAGGACTTCGGGATATTCTCTGAAGAGCTTTAGTGTGAGCAGAAGGAGGTCATCGAAGTCGAGGGCGTTCAGCGACTTCAGCGCCTCGAGATACCTGGGGTAAAGTATCGCCGAGACCTCTTCGATGGGATCATCAGACGGGGCGGCATAGGACGGAGCGAAATCGTTTTTCGTCCTGCTTATCCTCTCGATTATGGATTCAGCCTTGAAACTTTTGTCATGGAATTTGATATCCGACAGAATATTCCTGAGGAGTGAAACCTGATCGGAGGTATCATAGATAGTGAAGTCCTTACGGTAACCAAGGTGTCCGATCTCGATCCTCAGTATCTTTAGGCATAGGGAATGAAAGGTCGAGATAACAGGCGTTCCGTTCCCGCCCCCTGCCATGTATTTGACCCTTTCCTTCATCTCTCTGGCAGCCTTGTTCGTGAAGGTGACCGCCAGGACGGACGCGGCCCTGACGCCCGTGTGTATCAGGTACGCGGTTCTCGTGGTTATTACCCTTGTCTTTCCCGAACCCGCGCCGGCGAGGATTAAGAGCGGCCCTTCGGTATGCATGACCGCCTCTTTCTGCCTCGGGTTGAGACGCTCTATTTCTCCGTATATATCCATCAATATTTCCTTTCAGGCTCTTTCTTTGAAAAATGAGTACGGCAACAAGTTAGCTGTTGAGGGAGACTTATTATGCACGGCAGGACGCCGGATAAAAGCGTCGGATAATCTATATTACCGCTCTGCCGGCAATAAGGCAACCCCGAATATTTACGCAGTTAAAGATAAATCGTATATAATTATTTTAAGGGTTTTTTATCGGGGGTTCGATTAAGTTTCCCCGGGAGGAGGAGTTAAATGCCGGAGATCAATAAAAGACTGGAAGAAATATCGGACAAAATGAGCGAACACATTCTAACCGTAAAAGGCACTCTGGAACTATTAGATGCATCCGTTTCAGAGGATGATTTGCGCAGCCTTATTCTCAAGGCTATCGGGAGAATGGATAAGATTCAGGGATTATCCGACGAATTGTTTGCGGTATTAGAAAAGTTGCTGGAGAAAATGGGTGAAACAAAAAACGGCAAAGAGACTTAACAGATCGGTTGCATAATTTCAAATTAAAAATCTATTATTCAATGTTTAGATTAACCCGAACATTGAATAATATGGATCATGTCTGGTAGGATGCAACTTGCGGATTATTGCATCTTTAAGATGCAAATACTTTATGGAATGAGGTAAGGATGAAAACGAAGACAATCGCAAAGCAGGTAAAGAAAGTCGAGAAGGAAGTTGCCAGGAAGGTAAAAAGCGTTAAGAAAGACGTTGCCAAACAAGTTAAAGATGTGAAGAAAAAGGTTGTTAAGAAGGCACAGGCCATAAAGAAAGATGTTGCGAAACAGGTAAAGGATGTGAAGAAAAAGGTTGTTAAGAAGGCGCAGGCTGTAAAGAAAACGGTTGCCAGGCAGGCAAAGATTGTAAA
>JBAZWR010000027.1:7557-16870 GCA_041660325.1 Thermodesulfovibrionales bacterium
AAATATATTTTTTGTGCTTACTGCGATACTTCTTACCTCCTGTATCTTGCGGAGTTGTTCGAGGTAAGAAGAGACCGTTTGCGGAGATTTCTGGTAATAGGCCAGCCTGTATAGCGCTTTTATATGGTCGTTTTCCACATTAAATATCTCGAGGTTTACGTTTTTAAATACCGAAGATATTGAGTGGGTAATGCCGGAAATATCGTCCGTTTCTATTTTCATATATATCATGTTTTCTATCGGTTTATTTTTTCTGAACTTGACGGAGAAAAAATTTTCTTCATCAAATTCTTCCGCTTTTTTGCAATTGCCGGTATGTACGACAAACCTTGTCCTAACTAAAATGCCTTTATAAGGCGCATTGTTCAGGGTGGGCACACAAAAAGGACAGGAGAGATAATTATCATCCAGAAAATCAAGCTCTATGGGAAAGCCTTTCTGACTCGAAGAAAAGAAATTCCATACCTTTAAAAAAGACTCTTCCTTCTTCCGCAATGTGGAAATCGTCTCTCCGTCAATCAACTGAAGTTCGAGTAAAAGTTTCTCTGCTTCCGGAACGGCGCGGAGGACCCCTATGACCTTTTCCTTAAGGTCTTTCTCAACGGGACAAATCTTATCCAGCTTTTCCCAAAACTCATTCCGGTCTATATGAAAAGCGAACAGGAGCTTTTCCAGGTAGGCTTTTGCAATATTGAACAACGCCTCCGCCTGAGCATTCTCAAAGTATTTTTTCAGCACCCTGTTTGCTTTGGTAGTTACGCACTTTTTAAGAAATTCCTCGGTAGCCGTAACGGTGTTTTTTGTATATATCTGCACTACATTTCCGTTATGCAACTCATGCCCCAATCCTACCCTTATACCGTCGACTACTCCATAATCCGCTTTTAATCCGAGATCCGAATGTATCTTAAACGCAAAATCAAGGACCGTAGAGCCTTTCTTGAGCTCGATAATTGTCTTCCCGTCTTTTGCAAAAACCTGCATGTCGTCTTTTTCTATAAAGGGAATTAGCGCATTAACATCCATAAAATTACTTTCGTTTACCAGATATTCCTGAAGGTGCTCCATTAGTTTCCTGTTGATCGTAGTGTCTTTGCTAAAACTGCCGTATACAAGAATGCCTTTTCTGTTGAATTCGTTAAATCTGTCGGTCGTAATCAGCAGCGGAAGCTTAACGCCGTCCACTACAACCGTATAACTAATCCCCCTGAAATTATTAAACATAGGGACGGATATGTTATCTTCAATATTGCCCGCCACCTTGTAACTGCTGTTTATAAGCCACATCATTTTATATGCATTCTCGACGGAATCGACTACAAATTTAAACAGTAAAACATTGGGGATATGCATAAACCTGTAATCCCTTATGTCGAGAAACGGTTTCCACTGGACCCTGATCTTCTTTATTCGCACGTCATTTTCATGACATCTTTCAAGAATAGTCATCTTGAAAATATCGATAACCTGGGCGGCTTCTTCCCGGATTTCCCCGAGTCTTGCCGAGAATAAATTGAATTTGTCCGGATGCAGAAATGATGCACAAAGATGTTCTATTTCATTTGCAATGTCCAAAAGACACAGCCTTATGCAGAGTTTATGATAAATATCCATGGACTCATTGGCGATAACTAACCGCTTAGCGGCGGAGAGATGCTCCAATGTCCTCAGATTATGCAGTCTGTCAAAGATTTTAATGTAGGCGACTCTTGGATTGTTGATGGTATGTGAAAAGAATTTATCGTATGACTCATCTTTATGTTCTTTTATCTTTGTCAGTCCCTCGACAGTCTCTGCAACCTCTTCTCCGAACAATCCCGAGATTTCATCACTGCCGATTTTAGCGTCTTCGATGACGTCATGGAGCAGGCAACTGTCGATTGAAACCTTGTCTACCATGCCGTTTTCCGCGGCAATAAGCGCTACATTTAAAGGATGGAATATGTAAGGCTCTCCGCTTTTGCGCCACTGGTCTTTATGCGCCGATGAAGCATATTCAACGGTCCTGTTGACGTCCTCGTATATTTCGGAATACGCTCTATGTCCCTTAACAATAGTGCGCGCTTCGTGCTCGGCAATGTTAAGGGTTATTTTTTCGATTAACTTTTTCTGTAGAACTATATCCTCATCCATACCGTGTCCTTAAAATGACAAACTAAAGCATAAACCATTGGAACAGAGTTCGCTATGAACAACCCGGGTTAATTTTGTCGGCATTATTTTTACGGGTTTCCACCCTGACTTTTTTATATTATATATATTTTGACGTAATCTTGTACAAAATCGGCAGGCGGGTAAAGAGGTCGTGCAATGCAAATTGAGTTCGGTATTTCTTTGGGATTTAAGGAACGGAGGCATTTTATATTGAGGGATTTATTTGGTGCCGAAGGCGGGATTTGAACCCGCATGATATCGCTGCAACCAATTGAAATTAAATTAATTTTCATTAGCCTTGACGCGCTCGATGACAGTCTGCTGACGGTGTAAAGAAAGTTTCTCAAGGTCGGGTCTCAAATCTTCTGCCATAGAATGAGCATACCTCTCTTCAATCATTTTTGTTCCAACACCAATTAATTTTGATGCTTTATAACTACTCGTACCATTTTTACAAAGAGTACTTACAACTGAATGTCTTGAGGCATCATAAAGCCTTACACCTTTATCAAGATTAGCTTTCTCTCTGACTTTAGCCCATATCCTGTCAAGTGTGTCGAGAGAATAATAGCGGCCCGTTCTCCGATTAACAAATAGAAATGCTTCTGGAAGATTATTCTTGACTCGTTCTGTTATATACCCCTGCAACTCTGAATGTATCGGAATAGTTGCAGCCTTTGATCTCCTTCCCTTTCGTTTCTCCCGATAAGTTCTTGAACTGAATGTTGCCATGATTGTTATCTGCTGGCCCTCTAGATTAACATTTTTAACCTTCAAAGCTCTGACTTCAGATGGTCTGCACCCTTGAAGCATTAAGAACGCGAAAATCGGCTTATGTTCATCCGGCACCAACTCAAACAACGTTATTTTTTCTTCTTCTAAGACCCACTGGCAATTAAACGGTGTCAAGTCTACTTCGGGAAAAGCCGGAACAACGGTTATAACCTCAATGTCATTCCTGCAGTAATTGAGAAAGGTTTTGAACAAGTCCAGAATATTTTTTATTGACTTTCCGCCGAGCTTAAATGTCTTTTCGAGATGTTCTTTAAAATTGATGATATAGATTTTCCTTTGTAAGTCCCTTATGTCCGTAGTCTTATAATAATCCTTGGCAATATTAATCATTCTCTTATAGTCCTTTTGATAACTCGGAGCAATAGAGGCAATCTTAAAATCTAAAAATCTCTCACAAAGGGTCATCACATAAAATTCTTTCTGTTCTGATCTAACATACCTCGACGGATCGAAAGAATGATCACTGATTTCGTAGTTAATGTGAGCTAAAAGGTCAAAAGCTCTCTCATAAGAATCCAAGGGTACACCCTGTTTGTCACAAAAGACACGAACTCTCTTGCCCCGAAAATGAACATCCAAATAATAACGATCAGGCTGAGTTAAACAGTTAGGGCACACAAAGCCCTTCTTACCTATGTCCTCAAATAAGTCACCACACTTCGGACATGCTAAATTTCTAACCGGGACTCTTACTTTTCCTTTCACAGCTGACACCCCCTTTCACTTTTTGCTGTTTTCCCAAAATCTTAACTTTCTTATCAAGTCTTGCCTTTGAAATATCTGCCCTCGTAATGAAAGATTCAAGACCCTTCATAAATTCAGGTACGCAGTCGGCTGAAAGTTTTCCTTGTTCATATGAATCAGCAACAGGTAAAAAAGTATCAACGAATGGACGCAAAGCTTCTGAAATTATAGCCCCTATAGGAAAGCCTAATATTTCCTTCAGCCTTTGAAGACTATTAATCATGTCGTCATCCATCGCAAAACAAATGCAATGGGCCTCATTCTTGACAGCTTCTTCAGGAGTGAGTATATCATTCATAACAACTTGAGACATTTTTCTTCCCCCTAATACCTTTTATCTTCCCTGCCACCTTTTTCTTAGTATCAATCACTTTGTCTGTAGCCTTCCAAACAGTAGGCCCCCAAGCTTCTCTTATCCCCTCTCTAATCCGTTTCAGTTCAGGATCACTTTTTACCCATTTCTCGAATTCTTTCTGATCGAAGGCTACTCTTCCCCCTTTGAATTCCTGCAACATGCCTCTGAGCATAAAACTGACAAAATCCGACACGGAAAATTTCCGCGGAACTTCCTGCAAGCCCTCATAGACATCATCATCAATAGATAGAGTTAATTTCTTCCTCATAATCCACCTCCCCACAATCTTTTGATTTAAGCGTATCATAGTTTATACGTATTGTCAATGAGTCTGATTTACGTGTAGTGTTGCAGTTATGACCAATATATATATCAAGTTATCAGAAGTGGCCTGATGGGGACCCCGCTCCGCGGGGAAACCCCATTCAGGCCACTTCCCCATAACAAGACCGATGTCGGCTTCGTAGAATTGATTCTAAGCCCGTTTCTCAGGCAAGTCCATAAGATGTATCATCCACAATGCGGCCTGCTTCTATGGGGTTCTGATCCTATCTGGTTATCTACGAGCAACGGGATCACATCCATAGAGGCTATGATCCCGTTTCGAGCATCGGGTCATCGTTTGTGACCGTGGCCCTCTCTTCAATCGTCTGCTGTGTCTATACCAATCGCTTATGGGTCTTGCATTGGCCACGTTCAGCGTCTGTGTCTCTTTAGGCGATTGACGGGAACAAACGGGTTTCCCCCTCTAAGGAAAAGATTTCTGCGTCTATGTTTCAAAGCAATTGCTTCCAATTCCAAGCCTATCATACAATTTCGCAAGAAACCTTACTTATTAGCGGCAGGTTTTGCCCTAATGGTAGGTTACGCGCCTGCAACATAAAAAACCTTTTTAACAATCTTCGTTACTTCCTGAAATATGTTCTTTTCATAAAATTAAAAATAGTGTAAGTTATTATCGGAATTAAACTATATGAGAAAGTCAGATTTTGTCCGACTAACATTACAAATCCGATATTATCTGGATGACTAATATGAGATTTCGGATATTAGTCGCAGCAACTGGAGAGATAACTTTACAAAAAGAGTATTAGCAAGAAACTATCTAATAACTGGTTAGTGTAAGACATCGTATGCTCATTGCTTGCAGTGAAAAAGAAGCCCCGATTAACGCAATAAGGGGCATAGTTTCCACAAAAGGAGGCCGCTATGTTTACTGAACTTTTGCCAAGTCTATTTTGGGAGGATAGTTATGTCTAACGAAGACCCTGAAGCATTCCCAAAGATTCAGATACTACTACAAGAGTATTCAACGCTTCGCAGTGAGATTCTCAGTAGAACAAACAACATGTACCAACTCATTGTTGGAGCCCCTACGGTCCTAATTTTTATATTGCAAAACAAGTCACACTTTTGGATACTTTTCGCCATTCTGGTTGCAGTAAGCTGTTTATTCAGCTGGTTAATATCACGAGATATTAGTAAGGCGGCTAGAAGGTTGCGACGATTAGAAAACGACATAAATTTTCGAGCAAAAGATCATTTACTGGAATGGGAAACACGGTGGGGTGGTAATGTCACTGGATACTGGGGACGAGCTGAACCGCTTCCCTATAGTGATGAATTTGCGGCGCAGAAAACAGGCATAGGAGAAGCCGAAATAGCAAACGATAATATTAGCCAAAAAAGTTCAAACTCAAATACCAAATCAGCCGAAAATAGTATCAAGATTGGGGTCATGCCTTGGTGGCGGGTCATCCTTCTTGTTCTGCTGGTTGTTGTGGGCCTATTTCTCGTTACTAGATTTCAGCAGCTACAACAGCTGTATAGTTCAAACTCTTCAGGCACACATGCTTCTCAAATAAATATTGCAGGAGAAAATACTATGGATATGGCACAAATAAACAAAATACAAATTCTGCTTCATGAGTACGATACGTTGCGGGAAGAAATTCTTACTCGCTCCAGCCATGGAATACTCCTCTTTGGAGTTGCTATCGTGTTATTCGTATGGCTGATAATTAGAGATAAGGTTGAGCGTCGATTGTTAATAGCGTGCATTATAATAATATGTCTTTTGGGAGGGGTAGGCTGGACTATAAATAGGGATATATCGAAGGCCGCATCACGACTGAGAGAATTGGAAAAAGATATTAACCATCGTGTAGGCGAAGAACTTTTAATCTGGGAAACTAAATGGGGCGGTGCTGTAACTGGATACATAGGATTGGCAAAGCCACTGACAGACGCACAACCGGCACCAATCGACGCTAAGAAAACCGGTGAGGTGTCTACCGGAATAGGTGACAACCACCGCGAAAAATAACTGATGCTAATGCTTTCTAACCAGCTGTTCCAGCGGGGAACCCGCTGAACTCATTGTTAGCTGAATAGACAGAGGAGGATATATGGGGTTTGACAAGACAGAGGCTTCGCAGTTGCTGGCCGATTGTGGAAGGCATTGCTGCATATGCGGAGACCTGCACCGCGTCCAAGTACATCACATTGTCCCAGGTGATGATCGAATCGAGAATGGCATCCCTCTGTGCCCACCGTGTCACGATGAAGTACACATCGACTACTCCCAAGGCCGGACAACAAGGGTCTACACACCAGCAGAACTGAAGATGCACCGAAAGCGGACCATCGACCTGACTAAGAAAGAAGGGAAATGGAGGCCGGGCAGTGCAGAGTGGCGAAAGGACAAGAGGCTCATCACCTTCTTCGCCCAGTGTCTTGATCGCCCCGCCTTCAGGACGTACTTTCACAACGAACTCAGCTTTGTTGATTTCGATGATGCGATGCAGGACACGATACTTGCTCTGAACACCGGGTATTGGAAAACGCGAGACGGAACCGTGCTGGAGCGCTCTCTCGGCAAGGCATGCGTAGTCAACCCACAGTGGCGAGAGAAGCTTGATAAGATCGCAACCATCATCGAAGAGATTCGGAAACGATTTGCCGATGCTGTCGGACTGAACCGAATGCTCCTCCACCTCCGAGGGCTGTCAGGGTTCGAGCCGCATGATACGGCTTTCCGAAGAGATCGTGATCTTAGTGATTGGATGGATGCCAAGCGCCAAGAGGCGATTGACACAATGAACACAATCTTGAGGGACCTCCAGATGCAGCCCCTTTCGAACCTCAGGACATGAAACTCGAACCATGGGGTGCTAAATCCGCAGACCCCATAAGCCGGTAGAACAATAGAAAAGTTTTATAAAGGGAATAGTTATGCTGCCTACATACAAAAATCAAGCATTGCATTCAGGGGATGGTTTTTTTGAGTGCAAAATTGAAGTGGTACAGGATTTCTTTGACATATTAAAAGACAACAATAATTTTCAAGGATTTCTGTTCAGAGGTCAGGAATTTAAATCATACAATCTTGAACCGACTATATTGCGGTTATATAGAGGGAAACGCGTCAATGTTGAAAAATATCAAATCTATGTAGAAAAGCACTACAGAAATTTCATTTCAGCGCTACGGGGCAGATTTAATGAACCATTTAATGCTGAAAGAGACAAATATGAAATTTGGGCGCTTGGCCAACATTTCGGTCTAAACACACCAATGCTTGACTGGACAGCTTCTCCTTGGGTTGCCCTTTATTTTGCATTTCGACAAGATCGATTTGTAAAAATCGTAAAAACTGATTTAAAAAAGGAAATAAAGAAAAAGGTTGCTAGTATTTCTGAAGATAGAGCGGTTTATTTCTTAAACGCCAAAAAAGTAATCGAAGGCTATTATTTTCAAATAAGACACTACTTTTTAGACTGTCACGATAACAATAGTATTTCTTATCCAACAAAATCAATTGGAGAGTATGATAACAGGTTTTTAAAGTCTGTAAAATCAGAATCATTAGATAGTGCTCGTAAAATAATTGATGTGTATGAGCAATACGGCGAAAATGTTGTTGGTATTTCTGATTACACCAAGAAATGCTGCGAATACGCCATAAGAAAAGTAAACAATTATTTCCCTCAAGTAATAAGTCCAATTAAAGGTTTTAATACCCGCTTAGTAAATCAACGAGGATTATTCACTTATAGCCCTACACCAGATTCACTCGAAAAAGAATTGATGACAATATGGCAGAATATGGAACACAAGGACAACACTTTGTTAATCAAACTATTGATTCCCGATAGATTGCGGGAGACAATTATGGAAGCATTGTATGAAATGAATATCAATGACCTTTCTCTTTTTCCTGATATTCAAGGTGCATGTACATATGCAAACTGGAAATTAAATCGAAACGAGTCGTAGGGATAGTCTTGAAAGTAGATTAATTTGAAAAAGGCGATTTCCAACCAGACGTTCCAGCGGGGAACCCGCTGAACTCGGCGTTAAATAATTCTTCCGAGAATCTTCACTCCTGAGCTTAGCCGAAAAACGTTCATATGTAGATGGACTCCGCATTTGACTGTTGAAGGTCTTACATCGAAAACCTTGCACAGAAACCAGCATCTCCGCATAGGTCATACTGGATGCTAAAAGGCTTCATCGAACACCAGTCCACCTGGACGACGCTGATATTCGTACTCTGGTCATACTGGATGCTAAAAGGCTTCATCAAAGACACCCTCATAAGCCCACTCACTTGGAAAATCCATAATTAAACTCTTAAAGGGTTCTCGAACTTTGATTCCCATTATCTCATTCTCACTATACCCCACGAGATAGACTTTCGTATACGTGCATTTAAACTCCTCTGCCCTTGACTTACCAAATTTTTGTATAACTTTTGCCAACCTCTGAGCGGATAGCTTATATATCTGCTTTATCTGACTTGCTGTAAAAGATTTCTTAACATCAAGCTCCTCATACTCATAACCCTTACCTATATACTTTCCAATGTAAGAGGCGATCTTCTCAACCTTCATGACCAGTTTCGGAGCAGTTATTTTAACGAATCCTAAACGCCAAGACCTCGCTATCTCTTCAGAACTCGGGAAAATATAAGGCTTTGAATAGACACAAAGTATATGGTAATGAACAGCGCCACGCTCCTGCATTTCCGTTACAGAAACATACTTAAAATCAGATCCTGCACGCTTTAACCGTTTATCAATGAACTGCAACACCCTATGTCGATGCTTGAAATCAACCTCGGAGACATTTTCAGCCACTGTTAAAGTGAGATGTGCCACATAATACTTCACGATGTTATAACGGATATAATTGACCAGTTTCTTGAGATTGTTTTTAAAATTTCCATACCGACCAGCCTCCGCATAAAAGACCTGTCCTGTT
>JBAZWR010000027.1:16880-24697 GCA_041660325.1 Thermodesulfovibrionales bacterium
CACTTATATTTTAGGGACATAATAGCCCCCACACGAAAACAAATCTGATGACGGTTTGATGACAGTGATTATGTAAAGTCAGGCGAGATAACTTATTGATTGAAAAGAATTTATTTGGTGCCGAAGGCGGGATTTGAACCCGCACGGGTTACCCCACACGCCCCTCAAACGTGCGTGTCTACCAGGTTCCACCACTTCGGCACAAGATGACTATGTTACAACAATAACAGACGGGTTTTCAAGGTGCATATAAAGGTTAAAGTTTTATTCAGTCAGCTTTTTGTTGATTTTTATTTTTAAGGATTTTTTATAGCCTTCAATGAACGATTTTACGGCCTTCCCTTTTTTGTCTCCCATCATGGCCTGCCTTATCATATCCGCCTGTTCATTGCCGGAGGGCTGGGGCAGTTGTATATCCAGGGCTGTGGCGTCAACGGACAATTCAACGAGCCGCCTCATTTTTTCGTAGGTCAGTTCCTGCCTTTTCATATTTTCGAAAACCTCCGGGGTTATCCTGTTCAGTCTCAACCTGTTGATGTATACATCCTTGTCAAAAACCCCGTTCTTTAAAAAGGCGCGCTCACCGGAGATGGAATCCTGAAGCTCTTCGTCGCTTACGCTGATACCCGCTTCTTTTGAAGCTATCAGAAGGACCTTTTCATCCATGAGGGAATCCAGGACTTTTTCTTTAAGATCTTTCTGCATTTTCTCATTAAAGGCGTCTTTATAGACCTCTTTATAAAAACGGAATGCACTGTCATAGGCTTTCCAGTATTCCTCAACGGTAATCATATGTTGCCCCACCTCGGCGATAACCTCTACGTTGCCGGTTTTATCCACGGTGCCTACGCCCCAGAAGACGAACGTTATAATGATAATAAAAAAAAGCACATAAAAATATTTTGCATGCTTGCGCATCGCCTTTAGCATCTATTAATACCTCCGTATAAAATAATCATTCAGAATGTCTCCATGGTCAAAAGCAATCCGTCCGGGAAGGTTGCCTGTACTGCAAATGCCGATCTCCCTGGCAGGGAGAGGTTTCCGGCGGTTAAGGCCGGACTTCAAAGTCCAACTCTACATCTCTTTCAGGAACAATGGTTGAAACGGCATGTTTGTAAATAAGCGACTGGGAAATATCTTTCACAAGTATTACGAAATTATCAAACCCTTTTATCACGCCTTTCAACCTTACACCGTTAGTAAGATAAATGATTACAGGAGTCTTGTCCCTTCTTAACTGGTTCAGATAGGTGTCCTGAAGGTTCAGACTTTTCGTGGGATTGCTCATACATGCGCTCCTTTAAGTAGTTTCATTCTAACATAAATTATTTCTCTCAATATTGCAAGGCTTTCAGGAGATTTGCATGTTATAACCGGTTTCTATAATATCACAAACACGATCAAGGATTATTGAACTGTCGGAGATTCCCGTTATATCGACCCAGGAAATACCCTCTTCTTTCCTGAACCATGTAAATTGTCTCTTGGCATATCTTTTAGATCCCCGCTTTATGAGTCTGACAGCTTCGTCGCAGGAAATCTCGCCTTGAAGATACATTGCGATCTCTTTGTAACCGATAGCCTGCATCGAAGGCAACGGAGACACGGAGGAGGCTTCTATCAGGTGTAAAACATTTTTCACCTCTTCCTCAAGGCCGTTCGCTATCATTTCATCAACCCTCTTCTCTATAAGGCTGTAAAGCTCTTTTCTGTCTCTTGAGAGGCCGATCTTAATGAATTCGTAAGGAAGCGGCTGTGTAAACCGTTTCTGCATATCGGAAATGTTCGAGGCGCTTTTCAGGGAAACCTCCAGGGCCCTTATAATCCTTCTTGTATCGTTAGGCGTTATCTTCCCTGCAGCCTCGGGGTCAAGCTCTCCGAGATACTTATAAAGCGAGCCGTTTTCCGCCTTTTCTCCGGCGAGCAGACTTTCCCGCAATGACCAGTCTGCGGAAGGTCCGCTGAAAATACCCCGTGTCATTGCCTTGATATACAAACCTGTGCCTCCCGCAACAATCGGGATTTTCCCTTTCCGGTGAAGCCCTTCAATAATGGGAACAACCGCATCAATATATTTACCGGTACTATAAGACTCCCGGGGTCCAACTATGTCTATCATGTGATGTTTTACCATGGCCCTTTCATCGGGAGTCGGTTTTGCAGTTCCGATATCCATATGCCTGTAAATCTGCATGGAATCGGCGCTGATTATATCCGTATCAAGCTTTTTTGCAAGCAGGAGCGAGACGCCTGTCTTCCCGACGCCGGTTGGGCCGAGGAGTATAATGACCTTGTTCATTTCCGTTTGAACATCTTCTTCAGATCGTCTAAGGAAAAGAAAAGTCTTGTGGGTCTTCCATGTGGGCACTGGTCGGGGTGAGCGGTCTGTTCAAGGTCGGCAATTAGTGCGGAGACCGCTTCCTGATTCAATATCCGTTTCCCTCGTACCGAGCTGTGGCAGGCAATACGTGCGGCAAGGGCTTCTTTAAGGGATTTGTCGGGGGCAATGCCTTCACGGATGCACGAGGCGATATCAGAGAGGATCCCCCTCAGATCGGCCTCTTCCAAAGCATCAGGCAGGGAGCGGACAATTACCGTGTCATGTCCGAAATCGTCTGCCTCAATGCCGAAATCCGCGAGAAGATGGGTGTTTTCAAGGATGACTCTGTATTCATTGTGAGATAACTTTACCTGTCTTGGGAACAGGAGCCGGCAGGCATTCAGGTTTATGCCTCTGAGGAATCTTTCATAGAGGACCCTTTCATGGGCGGCGTGGTGGTCTATTAATGTTAGACCGCCTTTGCCGGACATAGCGACGAATGTGTCTCCGAGGTAGATGAACGGTATCGACGGCTTATAAGGAAAATCCAGCGGTTCGGCGATCATTTGAGCTTGTGGGATAAAGGACGACGGTTGAAAAGACGAATACTCTGCCGGGAACGGTTTGGAAGGAAGCTTATCAGCCGGTTCAAGAAACTGCCCGGTATATTCAATCCTGTCGCTTCTCACCGCTTCGCCGATGCTTGCGGACACCAGACGATAAACAGGTTCTTTATCTTCAAACCTTACCTCACGCTTTGCCGGATGGACGTTGAAATCCACTTTACGGGGGTCAATTTCAAGACAGACAAAGAAGACGGGATGCCGGTCGTGGGGAAGAATCCCCTCATATGCTTTATATACCGCTGAAGAAATGGAATAGTCTTTTACCGGCCTCGAATTTATAAAGATGAACTGATGGGATTTCATATTCCTGAAGTTATCGGTTTTTGAGACAAAGGCGGTCATAGTGACGCCTTCTATACCTGCAGAGACCTCTATCAGCCCGTTCAGGAACTCATCACCGTAAACCTGCATGATACGTTCTTTCACGCCTGAAGCTGCCGGAAAACTTATGGTTTCCCTGTTGTCCGTTGTAAGACTGAAGCCTATATTAGGGTGAGACAAAGCCTCTTTTGTAACGGTATCTATTATATGAAAAAGCTCGGTGTTGTTCGATTTCATGAACTTTTTTCTTGCAGGGGTGTTGAAGAATATATCCCTTACCTCAATGGACGTCCCTGCCGAAGGCGAATCTTTAATCTCTTTTATCTCGCCCCCCGCTATTTCAACGGATATTCCGCTGACAGAGTCTTTCAATCCCGTGATGATTTTTACTTTAGAGATGGAGGCAATGGAAGGGAGGGCCTCGCCCCTGAACCCCATTGTTTTGATATTGAACAAATCATCTTCAGTGGAAAGCTTGCTTGTAGCATGACTTTCAAAGCAGAGGAGAGCATCTTCCCTGTCCATACCGGACCCGTTGTCGGACACTCTCATGAGACGTTTACCTCCATAGAGAACGTCTATGCTTATATCCGTGCTCCCCGCATCTATGGAGTTCTCGATGAGTTCCTTGACGACTGAGGCAGGTCTTTCCACGACCTCCCCTGCTGCAATCTTGTTCCTTAAATCAGGAGGAAGGATTTTTATCAGCGGCATATGACATTTTAACCCAAATCCGGCGGGTAAGCAAAGGACCTTCTAATCGGCTTCTGGTCTGAATTGTTTGTTTTGTGTATAATTCTATAAAGATTGATAAATGGAGGTTAGGCATGGACATAAAGGCATTTGTTCTCAATAAAGCATTGGAGGCAAAGGAAGGGGCGAGGGCTTTGGCCAAGGCGTCATCAAAACAGAAAAATGCCGCCCTGATCGGAATGGCTGAGGCATTAAAGAAAAGATCGAAGGACCTGATTTCAGAAAATAAGAAAGATATCAAATACGCGGAAGGCAAAGGGCTTTCAAAGGCATTGATCGACAGGCTTACTTTAAACGAAAAGCGTGTCAATGAAATGGCCGCCGGACTGATTGAAGTTGCAGCCCTTCCCGACCCGGTAGGTGAAATAATCAAGATGCGGCAGAGGCCTAACGGGATGACTGTCGGAAAGATGCGCGTCCCTATTGGTGTTATCGGTATCATTTACGAATCAAGACCGAATGTTACGGCAGATGCAGCGAGCCTCTGTATGAAGGCAGGCAATGCCGTTATCCTCCGGGGCGGGTCCGAGGCAATCAATTCAAACAAAGCCATTGTTAAGGTCCTTAAGGAGGCTGCAAAAAAAGAAGGCCTTCATGAGGGTATAGTAACTTTTATCGATACTCCTGACAGGCAAGCGATTATGGAAATGCTCAAGCTCGAGGGCATAGTCGATCTTATAATCCCGAGGGGAGGAGAGGCTTTGATCAGAGCGGTCGCCGAGAATTCGCGGATCCCCGTGCTCAAGCACTATAAAGGTGTATGTCATATCTTTGTTGACAGGGGCGCTGATTTAAAAATGGCTGAAGACATCTGTTTTAATGCAAAGGTGCAGAGGCCCGGGACCTGTAATTCAATGGAGACGATGCTTGTTGATAAAAAGATTGCAAAGGCATTTCTGCCCTCCATGATAAAGCGCTTTAAAGAAGCGGGCGTGAAAATAAAGGGATGTCCTCTGACAAAGAAGATGGACGCATCTCTTGAAAAGGCGCAGGAAGAGGACTTTTACAGAGAATACCTTGACCTTATTGTGAACGTCAGAGTAGTCGATGATATAGAGGAAGCAATGACGCATATAGCAAAATACAGTTCCGCCCATTCGGACGCTATTGTGACAAAGGACTATGATAAGGCAATGCGGTTTCTTAAGGAGGTCGATTCCTCGGCAGTGTTTGTCAACGCTTCTACAAGATTAAACGACGGCTTCCAGTTCGGCCTCGGCGCCGAGATAGGCATCTCTACCGATAAAATACATGCACGGGGTCCTATGGGACTCGAAGAGCTTACCTGTACTAAGTTCATAGTACTCGGCAATGGGCAGCTAAGGGAATAATGTATTGAAGGTCGGCGTCTTTGGCGGGACTTTTAACCCTATACATAATGGACATCTGAGAGCGGCGGAGGAAGTCCGGGAGAAGCTTGGGTTTGACAGGATACTTTTTATCCCGTCAGGCAAGCCTCCCCTTAAAATAAAAGATATTGCAGTTGCCGCGCATCGATTCGAGATGGCGAGGCTTGCCATTCTTGATAATCCTTTTTTTGAGATTTCCGATATTGAAACAAAGCGTGCAGGAAAGTCTTATACCGTAAAGACAATAGAGGAATTGAAAAAGGCATATCCTTCCAGGGAGTTTTACCTGATCCTCGGAATAGACGCCTTCCTCGATATTCCGAACTGGCGGCATCCCGAGCGGCTGATTGCCCTTGCCAATTTTGTCATCATTTCCAGACCGGGGTCCGGGTTTGCGGATTTAAGGCTGTCGCCTTATATAAGAAAGACAAACCGGCATACCCTAAAAAGGATTGATGACTTAAAACAAGATGTCTATGCAACAGCATTAGAAAGCGGCAAGGAGACGGTTCTCCTCGGAATTACACCTATTGGGATATCCTCAACCAATATCAGGAATGCTTTAAAAGATGGGAAAAGCATAAAATATCTGTTGCCGGCGGAAGTCCAATCCTATATAATTAGAAATGAGGTATATAAAAGCTGAAATTTGGCATACTGATTTTTAAACTTTAAACCTTTTAACTATATATAATTTCCATTTGAAGGGAGGGAAAAACTTTAGAAAGCATAGATAAGTCCCTTGCGGCAGCAAGGGCGGCATTAGACAAAAAAGCAAAAGACATCCTTATCCTCGATTTACAAGGCCTGACTACCATTGCAGATTATTTTGTAATCTGTTCGGGACAAAGCACCACACAGGTAAAAGCAATCCAGGAGCAGATAGTAGCAAAAATGAAAGAGGCGGGTATTAGTCCCCGGGGGGTCGAAGGTATGACTTACAGCCACTGGGTACTCGTAGACTATGGAGACGTTATTATCCACATCTTTGAAGAGGAAACAAGGACATTCTATGAACTTGAGAAACTGTGGATCGATGCTAAAAGAATTCCGGTGGAGTAATAGCTGCATCCATGAGTAAGCTAAGCGTATTTTTATTCATCGTATTCCTTGCAATCCTCGGCTTATTTGCCATTTTCAATCAAAACATTACAGTGGTCAAGGTGCCTTTTGGCCAGGCATATGAAACCCCTGCCATAGCTCTTATCCTGATTTCAATTGCTGCAGGCGCCTTTGCCATGCTTTTATTTTTTATGGTAAGAGACACAAGAAGATATGTGGATTCCTATCAGTATCAGAAAAAGCAGAAAAAGGATGCAAAGATCCAGGACTTGTACTCAAAGGCATTGAACTATATCTTTGCGCATCATAACAGGACCCAGGCAAGAGATCTGCTAAAAGAGATACTAAAAGAAGACCCCGAGCATCTTAATGCGTTATTGCAACTCGGGGATATCGCGGCGTCGGAGGAAGATTTTCAAAAGGCCCGTGAGTATTATCAGCAGGCAAGAGACCTGAATCCGAGGAATATCGATGTGCTTTTGTCCCTTGAAGGTCTCATGGAAAAGACCGGCAGGCTTGCCGACGCCCTCAGGTATATTGAGGAAATCCTCGACCTGGACGATGAAAACCTTACCGCTTTATATAAAAAGAGGGACATCTTCGAGAAACAGGAAAAGTGGGATGATCTTGTCCTTGCTCAAAAGACAATCCTGAAGAATGAACATACTGAAAAGGACAAAATACGGGAGAGGCAAAACCTTGTCGGCTATAAATATGAGTATGGCAGGTACAGCCTCGAAAACGGAGACCTTGAAAAGGCCAAAAAGGCTTTCAGGACCGTCCTGAGATTAGAAAAGGATTTAATCCCTGCGAACCTCGGGCTTGCAGAAGTGCTTTTACAGGAAGGCGAAGCAGAAGAGGCTATTAATCTGCTTGAAAAAGCCTATGAACAGACCTCGTCCATGATCGTTCTCCTGAGGCTTGAAGACATGCTGATAAGCGTAGGCGAACCCCTCAGACTTATAAGAATATATAAAAACAAAATATCAAGAAACCCACAGGACCCGCTTATCAAATTTTTTCTTGGAAGGCTTTATTTCAGGCTTGAAATGATCGATGACGCCTTTGAAACCATGACCTCCATTGATATAGCCGGCACAGCCAATCCGGCAATGCATCAGCTTATGGGCAACCTCTATATGAAGCGGAACCAGATAGACAAGGCCGTGCATGAATTCAAGAGGGCATTGGAGTCCCATGAATGCGCCTTCAGCCTATCATATGTCTGTGAAGACTGCGGACATATCTCCTCAGAGTGGTCGGGGAGATGTTCTAATTGTAAAAAATGGAGCACCTACCGGCTGAACCTCTTGGCCTGAGACCTTCAGTTTCCTGCTTATCTTTCCAACTTCATATTTTACCGGTCTGTGACCCGGTTTATTT
>JBAZWR010000028.1:0-24256 GCA_041660325.1 Thermodesulfovibrionales bacterium
CTGAGGACCTGGTAACAATGGCAATAGATTCTTTGAAACCGTTTTCATCCGAGGCAGACCCGCTCAGAGAGATAGCTTTATATCTCCTCCGGAGGAGGGCTTAATGTATCTTGAACAGATAGAATCACCGGCTGATATAAAAATACTTTCAATTGCGGATTTAAAAACCCTCGCAGATGAGATGAGAGAAGTCATTATCGAGAGGGTATCAATAAACGGCGGACATCTGGCTTCAAACCTCGGCGTTATAGAACTCACCATAGCCCTGCATTATGTCTTTAATTCTCCCGAAGATAAGATTATCTGGGATGTGGGGCACCAAACATATCCGCACAAGCTTCTGACAGGGCGTTTTAAAAGGTTTCCGACAATCAGAAAATTCAGGGGTATATCCGGATTTCCCAAGAGAGATGAAAGCGCGCACGATATCTTTGGAACGGGACACAGTTCCACATCGATCTCTGCCGCACTGGGAATACTTGAGGGCCGCGATAAAAGAGAAGAGGATTACAAGGTAATTGCGGTAATCGGCGACGGCGCTCTGTCCGGCGGCCTTGCATTCGAGGGCTTAAATAATGCGGGACATCTCAACAAGGACCTCATCGTAATCCTTAACGACAATGAAATGTCCATATCTCCGAATGTCGGGGCGCTCCATGCCTATCTGAACAGGATACTTACCGGCGAGTTATACAGGAAGTTTAAAAGAGATACTAAGTATTTTCTTGAAAGCATTCCTAAGCTGGGCGGCGCTGCGGCAAAGATAGCCCAGAAGACGGAAGAGATGCTGAAGATGCTCTTTCTGCCGGGAATAATTTTCGAGGAACTCGGGTTTAATTATGTCGGTCCTATAGACGGCCACAATAGTGATCTCCTTATCGGTACGCTGAAGAGAATAAAGACTGCAACAGGTCCGACCCTTGTTCACGTCATAACAAAAAAAGGAAAGGGCTATGAATTTTCCGAAAAAGACCCGTCGCTCTTCCACGGCATAGGTCCTTTTGAACCGGATACCGGCTCGCCGATAAAGGGAAAAAGGCAGACATACAGCGAATTCTTCGGTGAAACGCTTACGGATATGGCAGGCCGGGATTACAGGATTGTGGCTATTACTGCCGCTATGAAGGAAGGCACGGGGTTGGAGAAATTCTCAAAAAAATATCCGGAAAGGTTTTATGATGTCGGAATAGCGGAGCAGCATGCCGTTACCTTTGCCGCCGGTCTGGCTACACAGGGGGTGAAACCCGTAGTTGCCGTTTATTCCACATTCCTGCAAAGGGCTTATGACCAGATAGTTCATGACGTCTGTCTGCAGAACCTGCATGTTGTGTTTGCGATTGACAGGGCGGGAATAGTAGGAGAAGACGGCCCTACGCACCATGGGGTTTTTGATATCTCTTTTCTCAGGCATATACCAAACATGGTCGTTATGGAACCTAAGGATGAGCTGGAATTGCAAATGATGATGGAGCTTGCCCTGGAACATGAGGGACCTGTCGCGATACGCTATCCGAGAGGGAAGGTGCAGTCGATAGAAACAAATACTGAAAAAGCAATGCCTTTTAAGATCGGAGAGGCGGAGGTTGTTAAGGAAGGAAAAGATGTAGCAATCATAGCTCTGGGTAATACGGTTTATACCGCCCTTTCGGCAGCCGTAAAACTTGAAAAGGATGGCGTTTCGACAATGGTTGTTAATGCGCGGTTTGCAAAACCATTAGACAGTCACCTCATAGCCGCTGTCGCATCTATGGTCCCCAGGATAATCACGATAGAGGAAAACGCGCTTCAGGGCGGTTTCGGCAGCGCGGTCATTGAATACCTGAATGAGCTTGAAATGCCTCATGTACGCATACGGCGCATCGGCGTACCGGACATATTTATCGAGCAGGGCAAACAAACCGAATTAAGAAAAAAGTACGGGCTTGATGAAGAAGGGATTTATCAGGCAGTGCTGTCCATATCCAAAGAGCCTGCCTATACCTTTTGAAAGACAGATTAGATAAAATACTCGTTTCAAAGGGACTCGCAAGGAGCAGAGAGCTATCCGCCGCTTTTATTATGGAGGGAAAGGTCTTTGTCGACGGTAAAAAAATCACAAAGGCCGGCACACCCGTAAGTGAAGATTCCGAGATAACCGTTGAAAAAGACGATCTTCCGTACGTGAGCAGGGGCGGGCTCAAACTTGAAGGCGCATTACATTTCTTTAATATCAATGTCGAAAATAAAATCATTATGGACGTCGGTTCATCAACCGGAGGTTTTACCGACTGTCTTCTTCAGAAAGGGGCCCGGAAGGTTTATTGTATTGATGTAGGATACGGGCAGCTTGCCTGGTCTCTCAGGAAAGATCCGAGGGTTGTCCTTTTAGAGAGGACAAACATCCGGTATCTTGATACAATATTAGCAAGTGAAGAAACAAATCTAAGTAAGCAGGAACTTGAAGACCTTGTAAAGGGCAATATAGATATGGCCGTGATCGATGTTTCTTTTATCTCACTGACAAAGGTTGTTCCGACGGTGATGAAATTTCTCAATAAAAATGTAGAAATACTATCTCTTGTCAAGCCCCAGTTTGAGGTAGGGAAGGGCGAAGTCGGCAAAGGCGGGATAGTCCGGGAAGATGCAAAGAGGATGAAGGCCGTGCAGGATGTCCGGGAATCTTTGCGGAATCTCGGTCTCGTTGCCATAGATCCATATCAATCGCCGATTACCGGACAAAAAGGCAATATCGAATATTTTTTATATTTTAAAAAAGAGGCTAAGCTGAAATAACAGCACACCCTCACCCTTGCCCTCTCCTCTCAAGGGAGAGTCCCGAAAGCTTTCGGGATAAAGGGGAGGGTGTTGGAATATGTATCCTTAAGTATTGTCGTCTTATTAAAGGGGGAACGGATGGAAGAGGAAAGGCTTTTAATCGGGATCGATTATGCAACGGCGTCGCCGTTGGCAATAGAACTGCTTCTTGAGGACGCCTATGATCCTTTGCTATATGACGAGATTGCAAAAGCGAATATAAACAGGCCGGAGATCCTCCGGATGATACTTGGCAGCCCCGATGCTCCGGACGAAGTCAGACAGAAGGTCGGCGCTTTGATGAATCTGCCTGTCGTGCCGAAAACGGAACTCATGAGAGAACAGAAACCGCCTGAAATACGCGTTCAGACAATTTTGCAAAGGCTTCAGAAGTTGAATGTTTCAGAGCGCATACAGCTTGCCCTCAGAGGCGGAAAGGAAATAAGGACCATCTTATTAAAAGATGCAAATAAACAAGTGTCTATGACTGTTCTTGATAACCCGAAAATAACTGAAACGGAAATTGAATTGCTCGCAAGATCGCGTTCCGTACCCGAAGAAATATTAAGGATAGTAGTAAAAAAGAAAGAGTGGATGAAAAGCTATAATGTAATTCTCGCTATGGTAAATAATCCGAAGGCCCCACAGGGCGCCGCCCTCCGCCTTGTGAGTGAACTGAAAACGAGGGACCTGCAGATGCTTGAAAAAAACAAGAATGTAACTGAAGGGGTACGTTCTACCGCAAAGAAGCTCCTAAAGATCAGAAAGTCCATGTGAAGGCATTCTGAAAAACATTGCAAAAAATTTCCAAATACATTTTAATAAAAAACCAACTTTATATCAGGGAATGAGATGCTGAAATCTTTTAAAATAGAAAAATACCATGCAGGGATAGTCTCCAGGACTACATTATTTAAGGCATTGCAATATCTTGATAATGAAAAGATCATAACGCCTTTTCTTCTCATAGACAGTGAAAAGGTAAGGGAAAAGGTTGCGCTGATAGGGCGGCATATTAAAAATGCAAAGTTGTTCTATGCGGTCAAGGCAAATCCCGACATTAAGGTCATAAAATTTCTGAACAAACTCAAAACAGGGTTTGAGATAGCTTCGGAGGGCGAACTCGAACTTCTTTCATCCATCGGAGTGGAGGCGTCAAGGATCATATCGAGTAATCCGGTCAAGTCATTGAAATTCCTTAAACTGGCTGCCTCATACGGAGTCGATCGTTTCTCTTTTGATTCGCCGGACGAAGTGGATAAACTCATGAAATATATTCCGGGTTGCAGTGTATATATCAGACTTTCGGTCCCCAATGAAGGAAGTGAATGGCCGTTAAGCAAGAAATTCGGAGTGGAGTTAGATAACGCTTTGAAGCTTCTGCTTTATGCCGGGGAGAGAGGACTCAAACCTGCAGGTATCACTTTCCATGTCGGTTCACAGTGCACGAATATGTACAGCTGGAATATTGCGCTTGATAAGGCAAAGGCGCTCTGGGATATGGCCGGGAAAAAGGGATTGAAACTTAAACTGCTGAATATAGGCGGCGGCTATCCTATAAACTATACCAAAAATGTAGTCGGCATTGAGGCGATCGAGCGTAATATAAACACTCTTATCTATGAGCGTTTTCCCGAAGATATTGATATTTATATGGAACCTGGAAGGGCTGTTGTCGGAGACGCGGGAATATTCGTGTCTACCGTAATAGGAAAAGCAAAACGGGAAGATCAAGAATGGCTTTATATAGACGTCGGGGTTTTCAACGGACTTATGGAAAGCGTCGGTGGCATCAAATACAGTTATATCGTTGAAAGTAACAAGCAGGTAAGATCAAGGAAGCTATGGACTGTGGCGGGTCCAAGCTGTGACAGTTTTGACGTGATAGACAAGAACGTTCTTTTGCCGGAACCCGAAGTCGGAAATCTTGTTCTAATACTGTCAAGCGGCGCTTATACTATATCCTATGCCTCCGAATTCAACGGCTTTTCGATACCAAGGACGATTTTGATATAACTCATCGGTTTCAAGTTGAGAATGACTTTTGCAAAGTTTGGATTAACTTGTTTGAACGGTTCAACCCGTTCAAATGTGTTCTCTGTGTTATGTTTTGAAAATACTGCAGGAAAAGAAAGGATGAACGATGATTAAATTCACTGAGAAAGCGCCTTATGCCCCGGTTGAATATTTATATGACGTTGAGGAGATCCTTTACAAGGGTAAGAGTCAGTTTCAGGATATAATGGTCATCAGAAATCCCCATTACGGCAAGATGCTCATCCTCGATGAAGTAGTTCAGATCACGGAACGGGACGAGTTTTTCTATCATGAAATGCTGACACATGTTGCCCTCCATGCGCATCCGGACCCCAAAAAGGTTATCGTCATAGGCGGCGGCGACGGCGGCGTCGTGAGAGAAGCGCTGAAACATAAGTCGGTCGAAAAAATCTATTTTATCGAAATAGATGAAGAAGTGATAAACGTTTCGAGAAAGTTTTTCCCTGCGGTCTCTTCCGGTGTTGACGACCCCCGCGTGGAGATAAAAGTTATGGACGGCGCGGATTTCGTAAAGAAGGTGAAAACTCCCGACATCGATGCCGTCATCATAGATTCGACCGATATCATCGGTTTTGCAAGGAGTCTTTTTACCCCGGAGTTTTTTACCTCCGTTAAGAGTTGTCTCAGCGATGGAGGTATGTTTGTCACCCATACCGAGTCGCTGCATTTTCATAAAGACATGGTAATCGAACTGCAGGAGGCAATAAAGCAGGTCTTCCCCGTAGTTGACCTTTATACTGCAGCGATTGCAACCTATCCGGGAAACTGGTGGGCCTTTGCCGTGGCTTCAAAAGGACCTTCTCCAAGGGAAATAAGACAGCCCTATCGGATTTCAACAAAATATTACAGCGACGAAATTCACCTCCAGTCATTTATGCCCAAAGGCATGTATGAGAAGCTTATGCAGAGGAAGCTGGAGTGGTAAACCGCACTTGGCCCGGAAACTGCGGATGTCCGAAATAAATTTATTTAACTCGATAAACTTATTTTAAAAAGATACTTCATGGCAATTGCATAAAAATATTTTGGTAAGACATCTATGTAAGTACACTATGGTATCGAAAAATAAATTTATTTCGGACATCCGCAGTTTCTCTGATATTATGTAGTCGCAAAAAATTTTTCATTCCCGAAAGCTTTCCGGACCTTTCAAGTTGTGAACGTCCTTTGAAAGGTTTAGTTTCCGTTGTCTGTGTTATAATATATATCAACGTTTTGGAGGTTATTTTATGCCTATATATGAATATGAATGTACGAACTGCGGAAAGCAGTGTGAAGTAATACAGAAGTACAATGACAAACCCTTGAAGACCTGCCCGGAATGCGGCGGACATATGCATAAATTGATCTCTCAGAGTTCCTTTATCCTCAAAGGCACCGGATGGTATGTCACGGATTATGCCTCTCCCGACAGGAAGAAGAAGGCCATGGAGTCCGAAGGCAAACCCTCTCCTGCAGCGGAAACTAAACCGCAGAAAAAGAAAGAAAAGAAACCCGAAGCGGTTGCCGGGAAGTAATGCTTCATCCTCATGTCCATGTGCCCTATCATCGGATAGAGGATTACCTCGCCTTTATTAAAGCAAACAGGATAAACCTCGAGATATTTATATCTTCGGAATCCCTTGACGAAATAAATAACTCTCACATAATCAGCCTGAAAGAAAAGCTTGACTATAATCCTTCCTTAACGATACATGCGCCCTTTATGGACCTGTCCCCCGGAGCAGTCGATCAGAAGGTCCGGACCGTTACCATCGAGAGGTTTACCCGTATTTTTGATATAGCCGGGATCCTAAAGCCCGAAGCAATAGTCTTTCATTCCGGTTATGAAAAATGGAAGTATGCGCTTAAGGTTGATGTGTGGCTTGAGAACAGCCTGAAGACATGGGAATTATTCACGAAAAGGGCGGAGGAAATGGAGATCAAAATAGCCATTGAAAATATCTTTGAGGACGAACCGACGAACCTCAGGCTATTGATGGAAAAAATGTCGTCATCCAATTTCGGCTTATGTTTTGACACGGGACATTTCAACCTTTTCTCTAAAATACCCCTTGCAGAGTGGATTGAGCAATTGAAAGAGTATATTCTTGAACTCCATCTCCATGACAACGACAAATCCTTAGATGCGCACCTTGCAATAGGCGACGGGACTTTCGATTTCGATACGCTGTTTGCAACGCTTAACAATAAAGAATTGATTTATACAATTGAAGGACACTCAAAAGATAGTGTCCTGAAAAGCCTTGCGAGGCTGAAGACTTACTCCTTTAATTTAAAATAATGCAGACATTGTTTAAAATTTTATTTAACTCGATAAAATTATTAAGATGATATTTCATGGTGATATCTACTTAGAATATAGAGATACATCAGTTGAAAGTACATTAAGGTATCGAAAAATAAAATTTTAAACAACATCCGCATTATTTTAATAAAATAAATGTTGCAAAAACAGGTTCTCAATTTGAAAGGTAGATATGATAAAAAAGCTTTTAGGTTCTCCTCGGCGAATCCGCCTGAGTGCGGACGACTCATTAATGCACTATTAACACTGTTCGATAAGCATCTATTTAAAAGACACATTAGGTTGAAAGTGCCGTCAGGTGAATATGGATTATCTTTTGTCGCGTTCTAATAGGTTTTTTATCATGTCTGCCTTTCAAACTTATACAACTCATTAATAAAGAAAGGAATTGAAAAAATATGGGCAATGAACCGAATAAGGTTATTTACTCTATGATCGGAGTGAGCAAATATTATGACAAGAAGCCGGTTTTGAAGGATATCTATCTTTCCTATTTCTATGGGGCAAAGATCGGGGTGCTCGGGCTCAACGGTTCAGGAAAAAGCTCCCTTCTGCGTATCCTTGCCGGAGTTGATAAAGAATTCAACGGCGAGACCGTCCTTTCTCCCGGACACACCGTCGGTTTCCTTGAGCAGGAACCTAAGCTGGATGATAGCAAGACCGTGCTGGAGATTGTAAAAGAGGGCGCTCAGGAGATAGTAGACGCCCTTAATGAATATAACGTTATAAATGAAAAATTCGCCGAACCGATGTCGGATGATGAGATGAACAAGCTTATCGAACGACAGGGGAATGTTCAGGAGAAGCTCGATGCATTGGATGCATGGGACCTGGATTCGCGTCTGGAAATGGCCATGGATGCCCTGCGCTGTCCGCCGGGAGATACGCCGGTCAAGGTCCTCTCCGGAGGGGAAAGACGACGCGTGGCCTTTTGCAGGCTCCTATTGCAGAAGCCTGACATCCTGCTTTTGGACGAGCCTACAAACCACCTTGACGCCGAGATGGTTGCCTGGCTGGAGCACCATCTGCAAGGTTATCCCGGCACAGTCATCGCAGTAACCCATGACCGCTATTTCCTTGATAATGTCGCCGGATGGATCCTGGAGCTTGACAGGGGACAGGGGATCCCATGGAAAGGTAATTACTCCTCCTGGCTGGAACAGAAGAAGGACCGTTTGCAGCAGGAGGAAAAGTCCGAGAGCGAAAGGCAGAGGACACTGCAAAGAGAGCTTGAGTGGATACATATGTCTCCTAAAGGACGCCATGCAAAAGCAAAAGCGCGTATCAATTCTTATGAGGCGCTGCTCACTCAGGACATTGAGAAAAGATCAAAAGAGCTGGAAATATATATTCCGCCGGGACCGCGTTTGGGCGACGTTGTAATTGAAGCCGATAACGTGAGCAAGGCATACGGCGATAATATTCTTATGGAGGGGATGACCTTCTCGCTTCCTCCGGGCGGAATCATCGGCGTAATCGGTCCAAACGGAGCAGGGAAAACCACGCTTTTCAGGATGATTACCGGTCAGGAAAAACCTGATTCAGGGACCTTCAGGACGGGAGAGACTGTAAGGCTTGCCTACGTCGACCAGAGCCGCGATGACCTTGATCCCAACAAGACTATCCATGAGGTTATCTCCGGCGGGGATGACACTATTCAACTCGGCAAGAGGCAGGTCAATTCACGCGCATATGTGGCGCGCTTTAATTTCTCGGGAAGCGATCAGCAGAAAAAGGTTTCAATGCTGTCCGGTGGCGAAAGAAACCGCGTTCATCTCGCCCGTATGCTTAAGGAAGAAGCCAATGTCCTCCTGCTCGATGAGCCTACGAATGACCTGGACGTAAACACTATGCGCGCACTGGAAGAGGGCCTGGAGAATTTTGCCGGCTGTGCCGTGGTCATCAGCCACGACCGGTGGTTCCTCGACCGTATCGCCACCCATATGCTCGCTTTCGAGGGTGACAGCAAGGTGGTATGGTTCGACGGAAACTACTCCGAATACGAGGCTGACAGAAAAGCCCGCCTCGGCGCCGCCGCTGACCAGCCCCACCGCATCAAATACAGACATTTGACCAGAGGGTGAGAGACTCTCCTAATAGCAAGATAACGCCATGTCGTGCTAAAATTGTTTGATAAATTATGCCTATCCGACATCCTCATCTCATAGTTATCGCAGGCCCGAACGGCGCGGGGAAATCGACAACTGCCTCTTCTCTTTTAAAGG
The DNA here is from genome assembly GCA_041660325.1 of Thermodesulfovibrionales bacterium. Classification (GTDB taxonomy): domain Bacteria; phylum Nitrospirota; class Thermodesulfovibrionia; order Thermodesulfovibrionales; family SM23-35; genus DYFC01. The sequence goes on from JBAZWR010000028.1 coordinate 9,385, forward strand.
GGACGCTTGAGGTGACTGAGTTTGTTAATGCGGATCTGATTGCACAAGGACTATCTGGATTCCAGCCGGAGGGGGCGGCATTTCATGCAGGGCGTGTAATGCTTGAACGTATTCATTATCTGGCTAAAAAGCACGTTGATTTTGCCTTTGAAACAACCCTGTCCAGCAAGACTTTTGCCACATGGATTACTGAGTTGCGCAAAACAGGCTATAACTTTCATCTGGTTTTCCTCTGGTTGCCGAATGATGATTTTGCTGTCGCGCGGGTAGCAGAGAGAGTTCGTATGGGTGGCCATAATGTTCCTGAGGAAACTATACGGCGGAGATATCATGCCGGATTACTGAACTTTTTCCATCTATACCTTCCGCTGGCAGATACTTGGGATTTGTACGATAATTCAGGTTCAACGCCAAGAATGATAGCTTTTTGTGATGAAGGACAAGGTCTGATTGTCAACGATTCAATTATATGGCATAATATTAAGCAGAAATATGACAAAAAGAGAAAAATATAAAGACAGAATAACAGAAGCGATCGCAGATAAAGATAAGATAACTCAAGCCTTGACTCGGGGTGTTCATGATGCGCTTTTAAAGCACAAACAGGCCGGTAATCCTGTTGTTGTATGGCATGATGGTAAAATGGTTTGGCTTAAGCCGGAAGAAATCCCTGTCTAAAAAACATTTCTGCACTAAATATTGCTATTTCAAGTTTTTTCAAGATATCAACAAAACAGGGTCATGGGATATATTGAATGGAGTATCTTGACACTTCACAGTTATTCGTTTTGAAAATAATTTACAATAAAGACATCATATCACTAAAAAGGAGCATATATGGCAAAATACACTGCGACGATTGATGAAGATACGCGCCAGAGGATCCATGCATTACCAAGGCATGTCCACTTTTCAGCTTTTATGCGAGAGGCTATCTCCGTCTTTGTCGAGGAGCTTGAGAAGGACCCTGACTTGCAGCCCGAGAATTTCATCATCACGAGCACTGCCCGGAAAGATGTATCGAAAAGAAAAAGAAAATAAAGTTACACCATATATCTTTACAACGCTCCGGCTGACCCGCCGGGGTAAGCACCCTATGCCAAAACCAAACCACGCTTAATCCCGGTCGGCTGTCGAGCCGTTTGTTAAGTTTCCCTGTATTGAGCGATTATCTTAGAACAGCCATGAACTTCTTTTAACCATCTTGCTAAATCACTAAAGAGCATTTTATGTCTTCCAAGTTCTAACCCGTCAGCAATAGTAACTAAACAAAGTGATTGACCTGAGGTTATTTCTCCCTTTTGAATTCTATTCTCTAAATGTTCTATGGCATGCCTCATATCAGTTATCAGCTTTTCACTTCTACCATCAAGTACCGACAAGTTTCTGGGCAATAAATCTTTAAGAGCCTGTGCTACTTTCGGATGTCCTCTAATTCTCTTCAAGTAAGTACTCACCCGTTTAAGAGTGCTGATGCACATTTCAAAATGGCCCGAAGCTATGATCACCAAGTGTGTCGATAGAGATTCATTTTTTGCAGCCAAGAAATTCATCAGTTCTTTGCGACCATTTTCATATTCTCGAAGTAGAATATCAACTAGGCGCACATAATTCATAAATAACGCGTAAGCCTCATAGTCCGAGGGGCCTATACCAGTAAAAAAGCGATTGTACATAAAAATATGACTGAGCTGATTTAGATCGGAAAGATTTGGCAATTCATACTTAATTTCTGTCATCAGTCTTATTGAAACTTAACGCTGTCATCAGCCGCCGGGCCACAGAGCCTTTGAATTTCAAACAGAGGCTATTCCCGGTCCGGCTGGATGAATTTGTTAGATTGTTTTTCATAATTCTTTTTCGTAGAAGTATTGGAATAATTGAACCTTTCGATACCAGATTAAAATAGCTACAACAAACCCAGCAAGCATGAAAGGCAAGAGCATTAGAAGAGGAATTGTTAGCTGGAGCGTTACTTGAAACAAATAAATAATAAGGAAAATTGAGCCTATGATAAGCAGATATAAATAGAGATCACTTAATTTCTTGAAGTATATTAGTTCTTCTTTTTTCAGCAAATGAAACCCATAATACATCAACGGCGTTTCCAAAGCTGCTGTAATAAATAGGGACACATCCCATTTTAGGGGGCTTCCATATTATTACAGTCTCGATGCAAAAAATGGGATGTGTCCCTATTTATTGTCCACGAAGTCTGAAATACGGAGTCTTACAGGCCGCAGTTGGGGTGTCTCCATGGAGTACCGTTACTGGGAAATTCGTACCTATCTTCAGGGATGGATGAACTATTTTGGCGTTGCCGTGAAGTACAACGATGCAGTTCAGTACGATCATTGGTTGCGTCGTCGCGCCCGCATGTGCTATTGGAAACAATGGCGCAGAGCGAGAAAACGAATCGGCGAATTGATAAAGCTCGGTGCTCCGAAATATCACGCCATCCTTACAGGGTTGAGCAGGAAGGGCTACTGGCATCTTGCAAAGACCTTATCTACAAACTGCGGTCTGGGCAATGAGTTTCTTCAAAGGCAGGGGCTTATTTCTGTACGAACACTGTGGATTGGTATTCACTATCCGGCTAAGGCCCGATAACTTCTGCGAAACGCCCCGTGCGGACCCGCATGCGGGGTGTTGTGGGGAGGGACGGTTAATTACCGTCCCTTACCCGATTAGGCATGATTGGATTTTCCCCACTTTCTGAGTCGCCCGGCAACCCCCTCATCACCGCGTCATCAGCGCGAACACGCCCCAGCCCAGGTATTCACGCGTGTAAGCGGCGTAGCGCTCGGGTTCCGAGGTTAGTTTGGCTCGAACATCTTTCGCGAACTCGTCGTCGGGATTGGCTTCAAGCCATCGGCGCATGGTGAGCCACTTGGCCGCCTCGTATCTGTCCCAGCTGTCTTGGTCTGCCAAAACCATTTCGACGACATCGTAGTCGAGGTGGCCGAAAGACGCGAGAAGTTCTGGAAGCATGAGAAAGTCGGAGATTGAGCCGGCAAGACACCCCTTGGCAACATCTTCCGTCGGCGGTAACTGCCGCCAGTAGGGCTCGCCGATGAGGATGATCCCTCCGGTGCGGAGGCTCTGCGCCAGAAGCTCGATGGTGCCGATGACTCCCCCAGCGATCCACGTGGCACCGAGACAGGCTGCCACACCGGCCTTCTCGTCAGAGACGAAGCCGGCAGCATCGCCATGGATGAACTTGACTTGATCGGCGACACCGAGTTCTTCAGCGCGGAGTTTCGCTTGCTCGGTGAACAACTGGCTCATGTCGATGCCGGTGCCGATGACTCCGTAATCGCGTGCCCAGGTGCACAGCATCTCCCCCGAACCGCTGCCGAGGTCGAGCACTCGGGTCCCCGTTTCCAGACGCAGCGCCGCGCCGAGAGTGGCGAGCTTTTCGGGTGTGAACGGGTTATGGATGCGGTGAGCACTTTCGGTGATGTTGAAGATCCGTGGAATATCCAATGCAGAAAATCTCCTTTCGGGTGTGAATAGATTCAGTCACTGCCTAACGCACAGCTAAGCCGCCCGGCCAAAGACCTTTGCTTACTCAAATCAGCGTTAATCCGGGTCGGCTTGAGTGACTCGTTAAGCTTCTCATAATGCCCGTAATAATTGCAATATTAACAGCACACCAAGTCCGAGAAGAACGTAGGCAACTTTGTATAGCGTAGCATATCCTTTTGACATACGTGCATAGCCAAAGGAAAACCAGAGCCCTTTTCGATATAAAGAAATTTTAGCGGCAAGCAAACATACAAAACCAGCCATGGCCAGCAAGAATGGAAGCATCAGAACAAATGAGAGATTCAGAAAAAAACGTGGCCACACAAAAGCAACAAACATGCCAAACAGAATGATGATTAGCAGAGGTTCGATGTCTATTTGCCATAATATTTTCTTGCCGCTGTTGTCTTTTCTATACCACCAAAATGACATCCGCTATTATCCTTTCGTGCTTAACGACCAAAATCAGCGGGGCGTAATAACGCATCCGCTGGATTTGATTGTTAGACATTTAATAATCGCGTAACTTTTTAGCTATCTCAATCATCTTCAGATTCTCATTTGCAATCTTGTCGAGATCCTTATTGAAAGGGTTGTCATCTTTGATTTGCCAGTTATCGACTATTAGAATAAATAGGGACACATCCCATTTTAGGGGGCTTCCTTATTATTACAGTCTCGATGCAAAAAAGGGGATGTGTCCCTATTTATTCCTACCTGTCGCCTCAATTTTTTTGTTAGACCTGTATCCGCATTCTATCTGTTTTTGAGATATAGAACATAGCCATTTAATGCCGTAAGGGCAATAAAGAAGATCGCAGCAAGGCCAGTCCATATGCTTTTATGAGAAAAATACATTTGAATGCTCATTGCAACTAGGAAGAGCCCAACGATAACAGCCAGTAGTAATGTTGCCTTACGGCGGCTTTTGGCTATACTAGTCATGCTTTCGGCAAATGTTAGTTTCCTTTCAGCTGGTTCAAGCTTCCGCGTCAGGTACTTTACGCCAAGTATCCAAGTTAGAAGCAATATGAAGACAGCTGGATATGTCATGTAGTCTGTGACAAGAAAAACAGCTACCAAGACGAAACATGTCACATAATAGTAGGAAACAAATAGCCGAATACTTTTCTCAGTTGCTTCGTCCGTAACTATATAACCTTTCCCCAGATAGCTCCACGGATAGAAAACTAATCTACCTTTATCATCTACCTTGAAGAGCCGGTTAGCCAAACGATTTAAATATTCAATCATTTTTCATTTTATTAGGTCTAACGAAAAAAATAACCCGCGCAGGCAACCACTTGTTGAAAAACCTCCAACGCTATTCTGCGTCGGGTTGATTTGCTGGTTCGGCATTAAATTATTTTATTAAGATCAATATCAAGACCAGCGGCTCGGAGTTCTCGCCCAAGAAGAAGTCGCCATCCGCCAGACTTATCCAGAGGAACAAACACGACACCGTCATAATCCGAAGGGATTTCCACTCCTTCTTCATACAAAGCGCACACACGCTCCCGGCCGATTCGCCCCAAAAAGAAACCGAGCTCAAGAATAACGTTCTGTCTTGCACGAGGCTTATATGCGTCAGGGGAATCGTCGGTTTTCCCTCCGCGGTCGTCAGCAGTCAGGATGACAACGGCAAACCCCACGTCTGAGTAGTCGACAAACTTTTCAATTATTGTTTTTCCTTTGTTAGGCTGCTCGTGAAGGATTATGGGATCAAGTCCAATTTGTGTTATCAGGCGTGCAACAGATTCACGCGCGGCCTCATTATGTCCGTGTACGATGAAGACTTTATTAGATAACACAGGATTAGTCTCCTCTTCCTGTCCAATCGTGTCACCTGATTCCGTCCAGTACTCTTGCACTTCGTCAATCATTGATTGAAGAAGTGCTTCTGCACTTGCTTTTCCATTAACAAACGCTCGTGCGAACGCAGGTTCAGGATTCATCATGTTATATGACCCAGGTGTATATCTGACGCCCCGGAAATCGCGAATATGACGAGTGTCTTTTCCAAAAAGATGTTCAAGTGCGACGTCTGTATCTCGCCTCCATTTCTTAAAACTGGGATCGCTAGCTGCACTCGCAGACAACCCCAAAAGAGATTTCAAACGCTCATTTAGTTTCTCAATTATCTTTTCTTTTTCCATTTATTTTCTTTGGTGTCGAACGACCTAAATGAGGCGCAGGGGCAAACCCCCTTGTATAAAAACATAAAGGATTATTCCCTGTCGCCTCGATTTTGTTGTTGTGCCATTTATTGTTCAGGTCTTGTTTTTCGCCCGCATAGCTTTTACTTTATTTAGGGCTCGAACTAGTTCATAACGGACATCCAAAACACGATGGTGAATCTCAGTTGCCCGTTCGGCGATGCCCTTCATTCTTAATGTTGCTTCCGACATGTGAGTTTTATCCTCTAATTCACCGATTGTGAACAATAACGAGCGGTGGGCGACTTGGTTCCGCTCCTTCGTAATCTTCCGCAAGTCGTTCTGTAGCGCCGTATCGTTATTGATCTTTGAAAATGCATTAACAAGAGGCCCAAGTGGAAGATTGCTGATGTCTTCCGCCTTGAACTTCAGCGGGAAGTGAGGCGACACCTGAATTCGGGCAATTTCAAGAGCTGACAGAAGACACATTTTCAGAGTTTCTTCGATGAATTGGCATTTTTCCAATGCCCGGTGAAGTTCATCTCTGTAAGCCCTTTCAAATTCTATAGCCACTTAATCGTCTCTCTTTCGATAGGCACAACGCCGGGCATGAGCCGCCGGGCCACAAAGGTTGGCTTAAAACCAAACCAGGTTTAGCACCGGTCGGATCGATGCCGTTGTTACACCATTGTTTCCTCTTTGTCTTTATAAATGCCTTTTTGAGCCAAGTATTTAACAAGCGAGGGATTGAGTATTAGTTTCCCATCCTGTATATTCTGACCAATTGCAGAGACTGCGATCACAATTGCGGCATTATAAGATGCTATTGCATCATTAGGAAGCTGGTCATGGTCTTGTGACCATAGGTGAAGATATTTGTTCCTAGTGATTCGTATTAATTCAAAAGCCTTTTGGAGTTGAGTATCAATGACACCATAAGCATGTAATACTTGGACACGTCGTTCTTGGCCGAGTTTCTCAAACCTGCGTCCGAAGATATTTATCTCATCTTGCTCCGTCATAGGTTTATTGTTCAGACTGAAGGTAGAGATTTCGTAAAGTAGTACGGCAACCATTTCGCCGACCATTCCACAAAGGGCAATAGTGCCCACGTAATTTCCAACCATATAGCCCGCCTTTGCGTGACGCAAAGGCCAAATAAGTTTATCAAGAATCCGCTGTTCATGAGGCGCGGCAAAAAGTCTTGGTTTCTCAGTGCTAATTTTCTTATATCGAGAAATTATGCTCTTCACATCAGACCCAATACCAGGAGTACAGACAAAATCAAGGATAGCCTCTGGCGTCAATTCTTGGGGACGAGCTGTAGCCCACGGTTCATCAACCTCAATGAATTGAAGGGGATTAAGGAAAACTTCGATGAGTTTATCGTCTGACATAATTGTCTTTCAATTTATGTGTAACGCCCGAAATAACCCGAGAGGCGAAGCCGAATCGGGTTGATTTTGTTGTTATAAGTAGATTTCATAATTCTTTCATTGGTCTCAGTTTCTGGAAAAAGTACCATAAAGAAGACAGACCTCGACTGCCAAAAAATAAGAGTACACCAATAATGAACTGAGCAGCGATGCCAATAGAGTAAACCCACGTGCCTATTGAAATGTCTCTTTTGACCGCTTCTGATCCGGCATTTTTTAAAACCTGCAGATTTGCTGCAAGTTGTACGAGATGCGGAATAGCTATGACAATCATAACAAGACCTACGACCGAGAAAGCAATGGATTGAATATTTCTTGCTGTTAATTCTGTTGTTTCAGTAATTATTTCGCCTTTTGTAGTTATTCGTCTTGCAAGGGACTTGCTGAAAAGAATAAGACAGATTCCTACCAGAATGAGAAGCCCGAATGATATCAGGATTCCCAGCAGCAATAAGTCTGTTTGGATCGGACCGCCCTCCATTTGTATCCCTGAACCTCGCCACGCAAAGACTTGAGATAATTCTCGTAACAGAGGGATAGCTTCAATGATCGAGTAGATTCCGAGTAGTTTGAGAGATAGCGAGGCGATTTGATATTGGTTCATTTTTTGTTATTTCCCTTATAACAATGATTATACCCAATTGGTTTTATCTGACAAAAGTATAGCACAGTAAATCTTGAAAAAATTCAATTGTCCTTTAAATTATTATTTCGGAATTAGATACATGACAAACGCTCCGCAGAGCCCTCTTGATGCCCTTTATCCTGAAAGCGGCAGTTGACGTAGTCTTGGAGAAAGCAGATCCGCTTTTTAACTCTATCTTGAATCCTCATACGCATTCAGCCTGAAAATGTTCTAAAATAGAAGCATTAATCAAATAAGACGGATTCGTAAAATTAAAGATTAAGAGCTTGTTTTGCAACGTTTAAATAAAGTTATGGAAAAAAACCGGATTCTGGTTACCTGTGCAAAGGGGATAACTCCTTTTTTAAGGGAAGAAATCCTTCATTTGGGATTTCCCGTGCTTGCTGAAACTATTGCAGGCATAGCTACGGAAGGAACTATGGACGATACGCTCCGGGTTAATCTCTTTCTGCGCACGGGTCATCGCGTCCTCTTTCTCATCAGGGAATTCACTGCTCGTGATGCCGACGCCCTCTATCACTCGTTGTCGGAGATACCATGGGAAGAGTATATAGATGAGGATGGATATGTTTGTATAACATCCAGCGTGGACAACCCGAGCATCAAAGATTCACGATATGCAAATGTCAGGTGCAAGGACGCCATTGTCGACAGGATCAGGGAAAAGTGCGGACAACGTCCTGATTCGGGGCCCGAGAAAGACAGGGTTGTCGTGAACCTCTACTGGAAAGGCGATATCTGCTCGGTATATTTTGATACATCCGGTGAAGCCCTGTGCCGTCGAGGATACAGAAATATTCCAATGACTGCGCCCATGCAGGAGACCCTTGCGGCTGCCGTTATCATGGCATCGGGATGGAAAGGCACCGGTAATTTTATCAATCCCATGTGTGGCAGCGGCACTCTTGCTATAGAAGCGGCGTTGATTGCTCTTAACAGGGCGTCGGGTATCTTGCGAAATAATTTCGGGTTCATGCATCTGAAGGGATTCAACGAACTTTTATGGAACGATCTGCGCGCACAGGCAAAAAGAGAGGCAAAAAAGACCCTGAATTACAGGATTATTGCCGGTGATATCAGGAAGGAAGCGATTGAGGCGGCAAAGAAAAATGCCGCTACTGCAGGCGTGGACCATCTGATTGAATTTTCCGTATGTGATTATTCCGAAACAATAATTCCCGAAGGTGGAGGGGTTGTAATGCTCAATCCCGAGTACGGGGAAAGAATGGGGAAGCTCAAAGAGCTTGAGAATGTGTATAAAGGCGTCGGTGATTTCTTTAAGCAAAAGTGCGGGGGGTATACGGGATATATTTTCACGGGAAATTTTGAACTGGCAAAGAAGGTCGGATTGAAAGCAAAACGAAGGATTCCATTTTTCAACAGCGGCATAGAATGCAGGCTCCTTGAGTATGAGTTGTACGAGGGCAGCAGGAGGAATAAAACATAGATGTGTGAATTCTGCACAAAACATGGTGAAGGAAAGATATGGTATAAGAATGCCGCAAACTATGCCCATGACCTTTTGTCTGATTTAAAGCGCCGCAGCTATATCGAAAACTTTTTATCTTCCGCTTTCAGCGAAGGATTCAGGACGCTGGGAAGGCTTGAGACCATCTTCAGTAAAAAAGGCCGAATACCGAAGGCCGTAGAAACCGCCATGATCAACAAGGCGAAGGAAGAGCACTTCGGACAGGTGCTGCCGATTGAAGAGATTGGAGATTTGGTAAGGAAGTCCGATACCGTCGTACGTATGCCCTGCGCCTGCCGGTGGGATATCGGGAAGAAAGAGGTGCGCTGCTGTTATGCAATCAGTTACGGCCCCGAGGCCTGGTATAAAAAGATAGACATGAGCTACTTCGGAAAAACATCCGATGAGGGCCTCGAATCCCTTAGCGCCGACACGGCCATACAACAGATGGAAGAGATGGAAAAGCAAGGCGCAGTTCACACCATCTGGACTATGATGACGCCTTTTATCGGCGCAATATGCAACTGTTCGCTGGATGAATGTCTTGCAATGAGGACCCTGTCACGGATTCATGTCGAGACTATGTCAAGGGCTGAACATGTAGCCGTCGTCAATGAAGAATTATGCAACGGGTGCGGCCTTTGCGATTTACACTGTCATTTCAAGGCTATCGACGGCATAAGAGAGAGCGGCAGATCGCTTGCCCGCATTGATCCGCATAGATGCTTCGGCTGTGGATTATGCCGCAGGGCTTGCGGCACAGGGGCAATTTCATTGGTTTTGCGATGAATATACGATTGAACCGAGGATAGAGTATTTGAGCTCATTCTCGGTCGTTCCTCCCTGCGAGGCTTTTGCCTCTTTATTTTCATATACCGTATTTGACTATCGGCAAAAAAAACCGCTCAAATACTCTATCCTCGGTTGCTGTTGCCAATTTTATAAATAATCAGGTTTAATTCGCAGTTCCTGCAGATTAGAATTTTCTTTCATAAGCCGCTTCAGATCTCCCGGTTTGAACGCCCCTTTTTCCGTTATGATGGCAGTTACATATCTGTGCGGCGTCACATCAAAGGCTATATTCCTTACACGAACGCCCTCGGGCGCTATCCTGTATTTCCCGAAAATATGGGTGACTTCCTCCGGCCCTCTTTCCTCGATCGGGATATCTTTTCCGGATTTGATCGTGAAGTCGATGCTGCTGAGAGGGGCGGCCACATAAAAAGGTATCTTGTGTGTCTTGCAGAGAACGGCAACTGTATAGGTACCGATTTTATTTGCCACGTCGCCGTTTCTCGCAGTCCTGTCCGTGCCGACTATGGCAAGGTCTATTTCGCCTCTCTGCATAATAGCGCCTGCCGTGTTGTCGGTAATCAGCGTCACCGGTATGCCTGCCTGCATAAGCTCCCATGCGGTCAGACGCGCTCCCTGAAGCACCGGCCTTGTCTCGTCTGCAATAACCTGTATGCGCTTCCCCTGCTCCATTGCAATAAGCATGGGCGCTGTGGCAGTGCCGTAACCTCCGGTGGCAAGCGCTCCTGCATTGCAGTGCGTAAGAATTGTATCGCCGTCTTTAATAAATTCAGCGCCCCATCTGCCGATTGCCCTGTTTACCTCTATATCTTCTGCAAGGATGTTTCGGGCCTCTTCAATGAGGATTGCCTTTAAACTTTCTATTGATTCATCTTTCCTGCCGTTTAATAATTTTTTTATCCTGTCCACGGCCCAGCGTATATTGACTGCCGTAGGTCTTGTGGAAAGCAGTCCGTGAAAAACAGGCTCAAGGTTTTTCATGAATTCCTGAAAATTACCGGCCTTTATCTCCTGTGCGCCAAGCGCAATCCCCATAGCCGCTGCAATGCCTATTGCGGGAGCGCCCCTTATCCAAAGCTTCCTGATCCCTTCGGCAACCTTCAGGTAATCCCCGCACTCGATGAATGCAACCTCCAACGGAAGTTTCGTCTGATCCAGCATGATTACTTTTCCGTCAACCCATTCAATTGCTTTGACCATTAAAGTCTCCCGGACGGTAAAATATATGTGACAATTAGAAAAACCGTAAGTCCGACTATGGCAAGCACGGTCCCCCACGAGATGTAATTGTAACTCCTTGGATTGGTATAATCGCCCATCAGCTTTGTGTCATTGACGAGCAATAAGGCATAAATAAGGACGAACGGGAGCAACAACCCGTTAACGAAAGCGGACAACACCATAAGAAAAACAAGCGGGGCTTTTGGTATTAATATGACAACAGACGCCAGCGCAATGGTCAATGTATAAATCCACATAAACTGCGGGGCTTCATGAAATGTTTTATTGACGCCTGCTTCCCACCCCATAGCTTCACATATGTAATATGCCGTTGCAAGGGGCACAATGATCGCTCCAAGCAGTGAAGCGTTGGCAAGGCACAGGGCGAATATGAGATATGCATAGTCGCCTGCCAGAGGTCTGAGTGCAATGGCAGCTTCCGACGCCTCATTGACCCTGATCCCATGAGGAAAGAGCAGGGCGCCGCAGGTGACGATTATAAAGAAACTTATTATATCGGTAATGAGACATCCGACAACCACATCGATCCGCGACATCTTGTAATGCTCCTTTTTAATGCCCTTCTCGGCGATAGATGACTGGAGATAAAATTGCATCCATGGGGTTATTGTTGTCCCTACTATAGCGATGCTCAGCATTACATATTCGGACTTCCATTGCATCTGCGGCAATACCGCGCTTCTGAGTACGGGCGCCCAGTCGGGTTTTGCCATAAAGCCGGAGATAACATATCCGAAGTATAAAAGGCAGGCAAAAAGGAGTATTTTTTCAACAAACCAGTAACTTCCCCGTGTGACGAGCATCCATATGACAATTGCTCCGGCAGGCACCATAATATATTTGTTGAATCCGAGTATCTCCATGCTTGCGGCCCAACCCGCCAGATTGGCGACGGTATTCCCGAAGTTTGCTATAAGAAGACCCAACATCATATAGAAAGCCGTTTTTATCCCGTATTTTTCCCGGATGAGGTCCGAAAGTCCCTTGCCGGTTATGATACCCATCCGGGCTATCATTTCCTGTATTACAACAAGGGCTATAGTGGTCGGAATTAAAGTCCAGAGCAGGTCGTATCCGAATCTTGCGCCGGCTACGGAATATGTTGTTATGCCGCTTGCATCGTTGTCTATATTTGCAGTTATGATCCCCGGTCCCATAACTGACAGGAATAAAGCGATTTTTTTCCATAGGCTCATACCTTCCTCCTCTTGCGCTTTGCTGCAGGCGGAAGGATCCTGTCGACGACATCATCAATCGTGACGATACCGAGCATACAATTTTCAGTGTCCAGAACGGGGATTGCGACAAGGTTATATTTTGATACGATCTCTGCAACATCGAATTCATCGGTATCCGGGGTGACTGCTTTCAATTTTGTTTCCATGATATCGGATAGCGTAGCATCATAATGCGCGAGGAGCAGGTCCCTTAGCGAGACAACCCCAAGCAATTTTTCTTCGGGATCGGTTACATATATGTAGTAGACCGTCTCGACCTCGTCGGCGTCTTTCCTGAATTTTTCTATAGCGTCTTTTACGGAAGTTTCGGGAGGATATGAAATGAATTGGTTAGTCATCAAACCGCCTGCCGTATCTTCTTCGTGACTGAGAAGCTCCTGAATGTCTTCAGCCTCTTCTTTTTCGATCTGTTCCAGTATCTCTTTTGCCTTGTCAACAGGGAGGTCGCTCAGGACGTCGGCAGCCTCGTCGGGCTGCATCTCTTCGAGGATATCAGCGGCCTTGTCCGTATCCATCCCTGTTATAATGGCTGCCTGGACGTCCGGTTGAAGTTCCGACAGAGCTTCAGCCGCGGTTTCAACATCAAGACCCCTGAAAAAAGAGGCCCCTTCTTTATGCGAGACCCGGCTTATAATTTCAGCAAGGTCTGCGGGATGAAGCTCTGATACCATCTGACGCGGGACAGTGAGAGAAATCTTTGTAAGTTTAGGCTCCAAAGGCTGAAGATAATTCCAGCTTATAAGGTTGTAAGGCAGATGTTTTCCGAAAAGACGCATCATGTCTTCTCCGCCTCTTTCAACGCCGAGACGGCGCATAATGCCCCTGACGCCGACGTCAACCGCTATAAGTATGGCTTCCGTATTATAGCCTTCAAGCTTGACGTCGTTGACCCTGACGACCCTGGCGCCGTTTGCGTCAACGATCTGTTTATCAAAGATATCCCTGACTATCAGGAGGTCATTCTCGCCGAACTCATAAGGCCGGAGACTGTCACTGTACGTTTTTGAAGATATTATTTTTTTGTTGAATATGTTCAGATCGGTCCAGAGAAGGCTGGTAGTCTTCTTTCTCTTCTCGATTATTAATGACGATATTCTGGGGAACGGTTCGCCCCTGACAACGATAACATCCCTTACACGTCCGAGTTCCTCGCCTTTCGGATCGAGCACAGGCTTTTTGAGTATTTCGCTGACAAAGAGTTCACCGAAAAAAGGCATATCAAAGCTCCATTGTTTTATTCCGACAGGGCAAACAGGATATAGTGAAGTATAGCTTACCGCTTTTTATTTGGGCAATATGAAAATTAACCGCAATTATATTCCTAATTACCTGTAATTAATATTATAATTTATCTAATAAATTTTCCGGGGTGCTTTTTGGATAAACTTGTGATACGCGGAGGGAAACGCCTTAAAGGTGTGGTGGAGATCAGCGGGGCAAAGAATGCCGCCCTGCCGATAATGGCTGCATCGCTTCTTTCCACGGGATATTCCAATGTCCTTAACGTCCCGGGGCTGAAAGATATTATGACTATGGGACGGCTTCTCGCAAATCTCGGAGCGGGATTCCATTACGACAATTCAAAAGTCACAATCAGCACTGAAAAGATCAGGATATTCGAGGCGCCTTATGACCTTGTGAGGACTATGAGGGCGTCTATACTTGCGCTCGGACCTCTCCTTGCGAAATACGGCAGGGCAAAGGTATCGCTTCCCGGAGGATGCGCCATCGGCGCAAGACCGATCAATCTCCATCTGATGGGTCTTGAAAAGATGGGCGCTGAAATAAAACTGGCTTCCGGTTATGTGGTCGCAAAAGCCAAAAGACTGAAAGGCGCTTCAATCTATTTTGATATGCCGACCGTTACCGGGACCGAAAATCTGATGATGGCGGCGTCTCTTGCAAAAGGAAGCACCCTGATAGAAAACGCCGCAAAAGAACCGGAAATAATAGACCTTGCGAATGCTCTGATATCGATGGGCGCACGAATTAAGGGCGCCGGTCATAGCGTTATCGAGATAGAAGGGGTCGATGAATTGAGCCCCATGAATTATACCGTAATCCCCGACAGGATCGAGGCGGGGACCTTTATGACAATTGCGGGTATAACATGCGGGGACGTCACTCTGAAAGGCTGCAGGCTTGACCACCTTGACGCAACGATCATGAAGCTGAAAGAGACCGGCCTTGCCTTTGAAGATGTTCCGGACGGAATTCGTGTGATCGGTAAGTCCAGGCCGAAGTCAACAAACGTAAAGACCATGCCTTATCCCGGCTTTCCTACGGATATGCAGGCCCAGTTTATGGCGCTGATGTGCATATCGGACGGCACGAGCGTAATAAAA
>JBAZWR010000029.1:0-24178 GCA_041660325.1 Thermodesulfovibrionales bacterium
AAGAAATTATTCAGAGATAATCTGGCGCTGCTTTAGCCCATTAAACCAAAAACTGCGGATGTCCAAAATAAATTTATTTAACTCGATAATTTTATATAAAAAGATAGTTCATGGTAATTGCATAAAAATATTTTGGTAATACATCTATATAAGTACACTATCGTATCGAAAAATAATTTTATTTTAAACATCCGCAGTTTCTATGACGGTTTAAATGCATTTTTCGGGTTAATTGCAGATACTTATTACAAACGGCTGGGCTGATGCGAAGACTTTTTATCGTGTCTGCCCTGCCGTTTATGCAACGGTTAGGTTAATTTCCTATGTTTTTTTGTAGTAGCCTTCCTGCGGCATCTGATAGATGAAAAATTCGGAATCAAGGTCGTAAATGGGACTCATCAGAAAGTTGACCTTTCCTGAAAAACTTCCGGCGATAGAAAGCAGTTTTTCATGGATGATGGTCCAGTCGTCTGCGTATTCAATATCAAGGACATAAAAGTCGCTGAGAAGGCGTATCCATGAATACCCGTGAATCCCTGTAAGCATGGCATTATCGATCTCCTCCCGTCGTTTACCGCAAGACGTTATTTCCCATGACACTATGAAGTGCATTTTATTAGCCTATGACCGTTTTTCCCTAAAATTTACCGAAGCTTCGAAATAAAATATTGGTTAACTCATCAGTTGCATGAATGAAAGGCGGACATGATAAAAAAACTTTTAAATGCGACAAAAAATAATCCATATTCACCTGACGGCACTTTTAACCTAATGCGCCTTTCAGATAAAAGCATATCGAACAGTGTTGATAGTGCATTATGGAGTCGCTTAAAAGTTTTTTTATCATGTCCGCCTTTCAAATTGAGAACATATTTTCAATATGCAAGTTAATTTTAGCAAATTTCCCATGTTTTGATGTAAAATCATTTTAAATGAAGACATTTGAGGATGTTGTTGCGTTTCACGGTCATGCCTGTCCCGGTCTTGCCCTTGGCTACAGGGTATCTCTCTATGCCCTGAAAATGCTCGGAGACAGGGCGTCCGATGAAGAATTGACTGCGACTGTTGAAAATAACTCCTGCGCGGTTGACGCTGTGCAGGCGCTGACAGGGTGCACATTTGGTAAAGGCAACCTCATCTTCAGGGATTACGGCAAGCACGTATATACGTTTATAAGAAGACCTTCCGGTGAGGGGATCAGAATTTCTGTTGACTGGAGATCGCCTGAAGAAACCGATAAAGATAAAAGCCTGTGGGAAAGATATATGAAGGGCGACCGCTCTGAGGAAGTATTAAATATGGTCCACGACGGAAAAGCAAAAAAAATTGATATTATTATGAATGCAAAGGATGACGAACTCTTTACGGTCACAAAGAGCGGCATGGCTTTGCCGGAGGAGGCCCGCATATATCCGAGCGTGAGATGTGCCGGCTGCAATGAAAAAGTAATGGAACCGAGGGCAAGACTCAGGGATGGAAAGATTGTGTGTATCCCGTGTTTTGAGAAGCGGTAAATGACGGCAATAAATCCTGGATGGCGGGGAGAATGAAAAACAATATCAGGAGCGATTTCATGAACGACATAATTACAAAGGCGGAAGTCCTGATTGAGGCGCTGCCTTACATCCGGAACTTTTACGGCAAGACTTTTGTAATTAAATACGGAGGCGCGGCGCAGGTTAAAGAAGAGCTTAAGGAATCTTTTGCAAAAGATATAGTTATGCTGAATTTCATAGGCATCAGGACTGCTATAGTCCATGGCGGAGGACCGAAGATATCGGCTATGATGGAGAAGATGGGTAAAAAGCCGAAATTTGTTCAGGGGCAGCGTGTCACCGACGAAGAGACGATGGACATCGTTGAAATGGTCCTCGGCGGTCTTGTTAATAAAGAGATAGTATCTCTCATAAACAACCATGGCGGCAAGGCAGTAGGCCTGAGCGGAAAAGACGGCGGACTGATAAAAGCCAAAAAGAAATTGATTAAAAATTCCGACAGAACAGGGCTTGAAGAGATTATAGATTTAGGCCTCGTGGGAGAGGTGACAAACATCGATCCGCAAATATTGATCAGTCTCAAGAACGAAGGTTTCATTCCCGTAGTATCGCCTGTAGGAGTGGGGCCGAAGGGTGAGACGCTTAATATAAATGCCGATTATGTAGCTGCCGCAGTGGCGGCAGCTCTCAAGGCGGAGAAGCTTATCCTTCTGACGGATGTTCCGGGGATTTTGGACAAGAACGAAAAGATTATCTCGACACTCAAAAAGACCCAGATAAAGAAACTTATTGAAAATGGCACGATCACAGGCGGGATGCTGCCCAAGGTTCAGGCGTGTCTCAAGGCGCTTGAAGGCGGCGTGGCCAAGACGCATATCATAGACGGCAGTATACCGCACTGCCTGCTGATCGAGATATTTACGAAAGAAGGCATTGGCACGGAAATCCAGGCATAAACCCATCAGTTGTCTAATATAAAAGGCAGACATGATAAATCCCGAAAGCTTTCAGGATTAAAATGCGACAAAAATTAATCTGTATTCACCTGACGGCGTTTTCAACCTAATGTGTCTATTAGATAAATGTATATCAAACAGTGTTAATAGTGCATTATGGAGTCGTCCGCACTCAGGCGGATTCGCCGAGGAGAACTTAAAAGCTTTTTAATCATATCTACCTTTCAAATTGAGAGCTTGTTTTGCAACGTTTAGGTAAACGCATCTTATTTATTCTTATAGGTATTTCCTTTGCTGCTTCAATGCTATATCTGTTTTTGGTCCCTGATATTTCAAGGCTGAAAAAAGAAAGACCCGGAAAAACGTCATTTATGGAATACCGTGAAAAGGAATGGCAGCGGGAGGGGAAGAAATACAGGATCCAGCAGCAATGGGCGCCTTTGTCGCGCATATCGCCATACCTTATTAAAGCGGTCCTTATTGGAGAGGACGACAAGTTCTGGAGCCATGAAGGGTTTGATTATGAAGCAATACAGAAGGCTATCGAGAAAGACGTAAAGGCAAAGAAATTCAAATTGGGAGGCAGCACCATCAGCCAGCAGCTTGCGAAGAACCTGTATCTTTCACCTTCCAAGAATCCCATAAGAAAGATCAGGGAGGCAGTCATTACGTGGAGGATGGAGCGGGTCTTGTCAAAAAAGCGAATTCTTGAACTGTATCTTAATGTCGCTGAATGGGGAGACGCGGGGATATTCGGGATTGAAACGGCGGCGCGGCATTATTATGGGAAATCCTCGGCAGATCTCGGACCCGAAGATGCGGCACACCTTGCTGCCGTGCTTCCGAATCCAAGGAAATTCAATCCTCTCGGCAATAGCAGATATGTTGCTCACCGTTCCAATCTTATCTATAGCATTATGGTCAGACGCGGAATAGTCGTCCCCGATTATGAAGAAGTTATTGAAGAAGAGGGCGGTCAAAAAACGGAAACAGGAGAAATACCAAAAGAACCGGTAAAGCCCAAAGAAACATCGACAGGTCCGCCTTAACCCAAAAACTACGACGTGTTAAGACACACTATTTATGTTTCTAAAACAACGCAGGCCACTCCGTACTCGTGCTCGTGGCTTAGGCTTAAATGTGTTTTTATTATGCCTTTAGTTTTGAAGAAAGCTTCAAGTTTTTCATTAAGTTTTAGAACGGGTTTACCCGAACCAGTATTGATAACTTCAATATCAGTGAACGAAACGGAAACCTCGGAGCTAATCGCTTTTATAAACGCTTCTTTTGCCGCAAAACGGACGGCAAGCGACAGGTAGGGCGCATGTTTTCTGAAACAATACGCAAGCTCATCCCTGGTAAAGACCCTTTCGAGAAACCTGTCTCCCCACTTTTCAGAGACTTCCTTTATGCGCGCGACCTTGACGATATCTATGCCTATTCCATGTACCATATCACTGTTTTTTATACAGCAAAACATGCGGCTTGTGCAAGTAATTTTGACAAAATTATTTATTTAGGATAATATATTCAACCAATTTCTTCTTGACAATAGTGTATGTCCTTAATATAATTAAAAAAATTGAGGGAAGGATATTATGACGAAGGCAGACCTGGTAGAAAAGATATTTGAAAAAATAGGACTTTCCAAAAAAGAGGCGCAGGAGATCATCGAGATACTTTTTGATACAATGAAGCAGACCTTTGTTGAGGGCGAATCGGTCAAGTTATCAGGGTTCGGCACTTTCAATGTAAGACAGAAGATGTCCAGGCGGGGACGCAACCCCAAGACAGGCGAAGACCTTGAGATAACGCCGAGAAGGGTGATTACTTTCAGGGCAAGCAATCAGTTAAAGGATGTCATGGAAACAAAAGATGTATAAAGCTGCTTCAGAAAGCCTCAAAGCATACTTGCCATTCCCGGATAAACTGTTTTACAAGATCGGAGAAGTAAGCAAGATTGTCGGGGTAGAGCCGTATGTCCTCAGGTATTGGGAGACTGAATTCAATTTTCTCAAGCCAAGGAAGAACAAATCGGGTCAGCGGGTTTATATCAAAAAGGATGTTGAACTCCTGTTAGCGATTAAAAGGCTTTTATATCAGGAGAGATATACCATAGAAGGCGTAAGAAAAAGACTCGGCTTCAGCTCGGGCAATTTAGACCCCAAACCCGAGCAGGATGTGCAGAAAAGAGATAGCCGCCAGCCTGTACGAACAATCGAGCATGTCAAAAAAAGGCTTAGGGATATTCTAAGTCAGCTTCAGTCGTAATCCAAAGGAATCGGGGCGTAGCGCAGCCTGGTAGCGCACTCGCTTGGGGTGCGAGTGGTCGGCAGTTCAAATCTGCTCGCCCCGACCAATTTTTTTATCGGTAGAAATTATATGCACGAATTTTTTAGATGGTTGATTGACACAATAGGGACAATGGGTTATCCCGGTATTTTCATTTTAATGTTCATTGAGAGTACTTTTATCCCGCTTCCTTCAGAACTTGTCATCCCTCCTGCCGGGTACCTTATCTCTCAAAGTCAGATGGGCTGGACCGGGGTGCTTTTGTCCGGGACTGCGGGCAGCGTTCTCGGCGGTCTTTTCAACTATTCCATAGCCGTATTTCTGGGAAGGCCCTTCATCTTAAAGTACGGTAGATATTTCGGTGTTTCACAGAAACATTTTGAAAAGGGCGAGAGATTTTTTCTTAAACATGGGACTATCAGCACATTCATTGGAAGGCTGATACTTGGTGTTAGGCACTATATCTCTTTCCCTGCCGGACTCTGCAGGATGCATCTGGGCAAATTCTGTTTCTATACTGCCTTTGGTGCGGGAATCTGGGTTTGGGTCCTTGCGTATATCGGTTATTTTGTGGGAAACAATCAGGAAAGAATAATGGAAGTAAGCAGGCAGTGGACTGTTTATATTGTTATTGCCTGTGTATTACTTATCGCTGTGTATATCCTATGGCATAAGAGAAAACAGAATCCCGCCTGATATGCGCTTTATAGCCGATCTTCATATTCACTCTAAATATTCCCGTGCTACAAGCAAAGAAATGTCTTTGGAAAGCCTCCATAAATGGGCCCAGTTAAAAGGCATTACCGTCATCGGCGCGGGAGATTTTACGCATCCGGAGTGGTTTGATGAATTTAAACAAAAACTTGAACAATTAGATAGTAACTTATTTAATTTAAATAATAATTATGTGGAGAATAACATGGTTCCTGCATCCTGCAGTGCCGATGTATTCTTTATGCTTACCGCGGAAATTAGCTGCATTTACTCAAAGAAAGGCAAGGTGAGAAAGATCCACAGCCTTATCTTTGCACCGGATTTTCACACTGTTTCAAAAATCAATAGCGCTCTTTCAAGGATAGGAAATCTCTCTTCAGACGGCAGACCTATTCTTGGGCTTGACGCGAAAGAGCTATTGAAGATTGTCCTTGATAGCTCCGACAAAGCCATGCTTGTTCCGGCGCACGCATGGACTCCTCATTTCTCCGTCTTTGGGGCGGCCTCCGGTTTTGATTCGCTTGAGGAATGTTTTGAGGAACTGACGCCCCATATCTACGCAATCGAAACGGGATTATCCTCCGACCCTCTGATGAACTGGAGGCTTCCCGCACTTGACTCTGTTACGCTCATCTCGAATTCAGACGCCCATTCGCCTGCAAAACTCGGAAGGGAAGCAAATATCTTTGAGACGTCTGATCTTGCCAAAGACGTCTCCTATGAATTTATTACAAACGCAATAAAAACGAAAAAAGGGTTCGCCGGAACGATTGAATTTTTTCCGGAAGAGGGAAAATATCACTATGACGGACACAGGAATTGCGGGGTCAACCTTTCTCCGGAGGAGACAATTCGCAATAATTACCTCTGTCCCGTCTGTGGGAAAAAGGTCACTATCGGCGTTATGCACAGGGTTGAAAAACTTGCACTCAGAGAACACGGATTCAGGCCAAAAGATGCGCCGCATTTTCATTCAATCATTCCACTCCAGGAAATAATAGCTCAGGTAATTAAGGTTGGTGTAACAGCAAGGCAGTAAATAAACAGTATTTCAATCTCATCGAGAACCTTGGAAATGAGTCTACAATACTTATGGACACACCGCTTGATGACATAGAAAGAGCAGGCTCTCCCCTTTTAAGGGAAGCAATAGCCAGGATGCGTTCAGGACAAGTCCATATCGTACCCGGCTATGACGGTGAATTCGGCAAAGTAAAAATATTTGAAGCAGTGGAGAGGCAAGAGATAAAAGGCCAAGCAAGGCTGTTTTAAGCTACAAGACTAAAACTCCTTCTATGTTTTACATATAGTAGAGCTATTTGTAAACTTGATATTTACGATTATCCTATAGGAATATGGTCCTGTAAGATTTCCGGCTCCGTTTTATTCCTTCCCGAACTAAACGTTGTGTCTATGATCCATAGAGATACTCAGTTCACATAGAAGCCATCACTGGGGTCAGGTTTGTCTCTCGTGCAAATTTCTTGTAGTAATTAATAAGCTCGATGTCATATGCAGTAGTGCAAGTTACATTTGAAAAGAACAAGGCTGTTCCCGATGTGTGTTTCCCTGTCATTTGATTTGCTTTTTATTCAGAAAATAAAAGTGAAACTTGTCAATGAGCACCATAACTCATTGTAATCCTACAGGACATGGAATGGCTGGATGGCTTTGCCTGTATAAACCTGTTTTTCTTTGTAACCTTTTGATCGTTTCCAATGTCTCCATTAATTGTAGTTTTATGGGCTTTTATCCAGCGCGGTTTGCATAAAAAAAGTAGACTGACGGCAGGTAAAATCCTTATATTATAATTCGATTATGCCGCCGTCTGTTTTTCATATTTTTATGAAAAAAGAGGACATCTTGATTTGTATTTCAAAAAATACACCACATTAAAAATTATGACCGATATTGAATATATTCTCCAAAATTGTATAATTTTATCATGAGAGAGGATGCGCATGGAAAGGAGTTCAATATGAACAATAAGGTTTGTTTTCTTTTAGTCGTTACTCTTGCGATAATGGTTGTCATGTCAACGAGTTGTGTTTTTGCAGATAAGAAGAAATCAGATGCCGAGAGTGAAAAGATCTTCCAGATGCTGGACAAAAATCAGGATGGCAAGATAAGCAAGGATGAATGGAATAGTGTTGATACTGACAAGAATAATGAGATAACCCCTGACGAGTGGCAGAAATACCACTTTAAGAGTTCAAAACATCTGAAATGGTTTGACAACAATGGTGATGCGCTTATGGACAGTGAGGAGTACTTAAATAATTTCAGGTAATACTTGCAACTTATATAGTTATACATAGTTCTCTTAAAAATCTTAAATTTTAGATTTTTGACCACACGTTTTTTGATAATACCTTTAAACTATTTGTTCCATGCAATAATTCTTCCTCCTACAAGTCACACTTGTTGATTTTTTTTGGCCTTGTTCTTGCCAAAGCAAGATAACTTATTTTGTAACCTCACGCTTGTTTTCATCGTCTTATTTATTAAATACTATGAAAGGAGGTGAAATCATGAAGAAAGGTATCATAGCTCCTACGGTCTTGGCAGTTTTCTTGGCCGTGATAGTTGCCGGTTGGGTCTCCAACTCGGAGGCCGCCCACTTTGGCGACAGGTCAGGCGGGGCCATAAAACTAATGTCCTCACTTGATCTCGATGCTAAAGAACTTGGATCTCTCAAGTCGGCTCTGTCCACTTACGGGCCTGCTGTCAAGACAGCGTGGCAGAATCTCCATGCAAAGAAGAAACAGTTGGACACAGATCTTGATGCAACAATGCCGGATGGATCCCAACTTGCTGCTGATGCTGTAGCAGTTGCCAACGCAAAAGCCCAGATTAAAGCTGCACAATCTCAGCTTGACAGTGCGCTTTCCGCAGCGCTCACACCTGCGCGTTTGCAACAGATCCAAGCGCAGCTCACAGCGCAGTTTCAAAGCAGGTTAGATGCGAAAACCGGCCATGTCCTGTCCGAGTTTGCCAGGTATCTCGATAAATAGTGAACATGGTTAGAATGGGTGTAAAATGAATGCCCCTATAGAGGGGCCAACCGATGAAGGCCTCATCGAAGCGACCATATCCGGCGACGATGAGGCGTTCACCGAATTGGTACGACGGCACAAACGTAAAGTGTTCAGAATTGTGTCCCGGTTTGTACGGAATGACCTTGAACTTGATGATATATGTCAGGAAGTATTTATCAAAGTCTATCAAAATTTGAGAAAATATCGGGGTGATGCGCCGTTTGAGCACTGGGTGTCGAAGATAGCGGTCAATGCCTGTTATGATCAACTTCGCAGACAGCAAAGAGAAGGTTATACTGTATCCCTGGAGGATGCCTCCTTGTCACTAAAGGATCCTGCCTCCGAAGAGATCTCAAGTGGCGAGGCTTGGGAGACCCTGAAACACACACTGGCCAAGTTGCGTCCCGAGTACCGGTTGGTTATTACTTTACTTAATCTTGAGGAGAAGTCTGTGCGAGAGGTGTCGGCATTGACCGGTTGGAGCGAGTCAAATATAAAGGTGCGTGCGTTCAGAGCACGGAAGGAACTTAAAAGAATCCTGGAGGATAACAATGGAAGATAATCCGAATGATGAGAAGCTTGATAGGCTTTTTGCTGCGGCACGCAAAGCCGAACCTTACAAAAAAGAGATTGAATACGGGTTTGAGACTCGGTTAATGGCAAAGATCCGGGATCAAGGCGAGCGTCAGACGCCTTTCCTTTTATGGGCCTGGCGTCTGATCCCTGTTTTTGCCTCTATTGTTATCTTCCTGGGAATCTGGACTTACTCATCAAGATATAACTCCATGACCGATCTTGGAGCTATATCTATGGTTGGCAACGAAGAAACTACGCTTTTGGCTTTTTTAACGGGTGAATAAAATGAAAAAATGGAAAACCATTGTAAGCATTATACTTGTATTCCTGCTCGGCTTACTGGCTGGAGCCCTCATAACACACGAAATTTATAAGCATAGGATAGAAAATATTATCAGAGGTGATCCAAAAGCAATGCGGGAATTGATTGTCCAGAGACTGAACCATAAGCTTCACCTTGATACAGCCCAGTTAGAACAGTTACGCGTCATAGTAAATGAAACACATGCTGAGATAAAGAACGTGCGTAAACAAATCAGACCTCAGATCGAAGAGATCTTAGAGAGTTCTCAGAACAGAGTTCGGGCGATATTGCGTCCTGATCAGCTTGAGAAGTATGAAAAAATAATCGCTGAACGCAAAAAGAGAAGAGAAAACAAAGAGAATAGTGAATAGTTCACAAAAATGACGACTACACTATTCAGAGACATAGGGATGTCTTGAACTTCACAGATAAGAGGTGGTTTTTTAAGCCGAAATCTGTGATATTCTTCTCGCGGCAGCCAGTCCTCCCCCTACCGACTGGCTGCCACCCTCAAACAAGATTTTGACAATTGGCTTGATAAAGTTTATGTTACCATTGACTATTTTGTGTCTTGTGATAAAGTTTTAATATTAATATTGTTCTTTAAAGGAGACCAGAAGTGCCCGGTATCCTGAAAATAGCATATAAACTATTAGTAAACGACAAAGGCAAATTCGCGGCCTTGCTTGTAGGGATCACGTTTGCGGTCTTTTTGATGGTTATGATGACGTCGATGTTTTCCGGCATATTATATAGATCATCATCCACGGTAATAAACATCGGAGCCAAGATTTGGGTCATGGATCCTGCAGTGAATACAGTTGCAAACACAATACCTATGCCGGATTATATCTTGGACGCGGTAAGGAGCATGAACGGAGTCAGATATGCTGTACCTTTATATTCCGGAGGTGCGCTTGTGAAACTTCGAAGCGGTGCCTATCAATCAGTAACTATCTTAGGGTTGGACGATACCAGTCTATTCGGCAGGCCGGAACTCATAGAAGGAAAAATTGAGGATATCTATGCAGAAAATGCCTTTATAGTAGTTAAGGATTCTGAATTCCCCAAACTTGAGAATCCAAAGATCAGTACGGAATTCGAGATAAATGACCACAGGGGAGTCATCACAGGTATCGCCAAAGTCACCACAGGCGGATTATTCGGAACCCCCACCCTTTACACAACATATAAGAGAGCCCTTCAATACATACCTTCCACGAGATATACCATTTCATACATTCTGGTAGAACCCAAGAGCAATGATGCAGTGCAATACATTAAAGAGCAGGTGAGTTCGCTTGGGTATCTGGCGTTGACAGCAGATGAATTCAAGCAGAGAATCTCTAATTTCTATAAATACAAGACGGGCATTGGAACTAATGTTCTCTTAATGACCATTATAAGTTTTATCGTGGGCTTATCTATTTCCGGGCAGACCTTCCATACCTTTATATTGGAGAACCTTGATAAATTTGGGGCTTTAAAAGCGATCGGGGCCAAAGGAATAGAGCTTGTATATATGATATTATTTCAGGCGATGTTTACGGCCCTAATCGGTTATGGATTGGGTATCGGTCTGGCTTCCCTCTTGATAGCCCTGGCGAAACTCAGGTTACCCAGCTACGCAGCCAAAATAGCCTATACAAATCTCGGGCTCGCTTTTATCATGGTACTCATAATAGCCGGCATTTCAAGTTATATCGGAGTAAGAAAGGTTCTCAAGATAGAGCCTTTCGATATTTTCAGAGGGTAATATGGCTAATCTGGCAGTACAAGCGAATGAGTTGGTTAAATGGTTCGGAGAAGGAGAAGCCAGAACATATGCCGTGAAAAACGTTAGTTTTGAGGCCTTCTTTGGAGAAATGCTTTATATTGAAGGGCCGTCAGGCAGCGGTAAGACAACGTTGCTGAGCATGATCTCCGGAATTCTCAGGCCCAATTCCGGCAATGTCGTGGTAGATAATAAAGAGATCTGGAGTTTGACGAGCGACCAGATTGCTGATTTCAGATTGAATACGGTGGGATTCGTGTTTCAGGATTATCATCTTTTCCCCCGACTGACGACAGCCGAAAATGTAGCAATTCCACTGATTCTGAAAAAACACAGTTGGGATGAATCCATAAACATGGCTATGGAGTATCTGGAAATAGTAGGGCTCAAGGAACGAGCACACCTCCCTCCGGTCAAATTAAGTGGAGGGGAGCAGCAACGGGTGGCGATCGCAAGAGCAATCGCAAGTCGTCCTGATATTCTGATATTTGATGAGCCTACGGCTTCGCTCGACGGTGATACAGGAAGAAAAATTGTGGATTTTGTAAAGAAAAATATACTGAATGATAAACGTTGTATTGTGATCGTTACTCATGACAGCAGGATATTTGAATACGCAGACAGGATCATGAAGATGGAGGATGGAAAGAACATGGGTATTGCAAAAGGGGGGTTAAATGAGGAATAAGGTTTTGTTTGCTCTTTCGATTATAGGTGTCTTAGCCGGCATAGTGAGCGCTTACATATACGGCATGCACAAAAACCCGCAGCCCCCGGTCTTTAATCCGGCCGCAAATCCTTATGCAAAAGGTATTTACACCAACGGTATCATCGAAAGCTACCAGAACAGCGGAGCGAATATCAACATATACCCTGAAGTGACTGGAACTATCTCAAAAATAGTGGTTTTCGAAGGACAAATCGTACGCAAGGGGACTCCTCTGCTTATGATGGATGATTCTGTTCAAAGGGCTATTGCAGAACAGCAGAAATCTCAGGCCGAGGCTGCTTTGGCTTTGCTGGAAGAACTCAAGTCCCAGCCCAGAAAAGAAAATCTTGAAATTGCAAAGGCCCAGGTGGAGACTGCGGGTGCAAGCCTCAAAAGTGCGCAGGACCAACTGGATAAGCAAAGGAAATCTTATGAACTGAACCCGAAATCGGTAAGTAAAGACGCTTTGGATAACGCAGAAAATGCGGTCAAAGTGGCAAAAGCAAACCTCGGAGTCGTCCAGAGGCAGTACGAACTTACGAAAGCCGGGGCCTGGATATACGATATAAGAAACCAGGAAAAGCAGTATGATGCATTGTCGAAAGCTTTCACTGCTTCAAACGCCCTGCTCGCCAAGTACACAATAAAAGCGCCAATTGATGGAGTGGTCCTGTCGGTAAATACTGCGGTGGGCAGCTATGTATCGTCACAAGGGGCATATGATACTTATACACAAGGATTGACCCCTGTCATGGTCATGGGCAGTTCGGAAAACTACATAGGAGTCAGATGTTATATTGATGAAATACTGTTGCACAGACTGCCTCAAGGGACGCAAATGAAAGCGCAAATGTTTATTCGGGGTACGAATATCAGCATTCCTCTTGAATATGTGCGGGTACAGCCCTATGTATCGCCTAAAATTGCATTGTCGAACCAGAGGACTGAAAGGGTAGACGAAAGAGTATTGCCGGTAATATTCAGGTTTGAAAAGTCGAAAGATATTCATCTCTATCCCGGCCAATTGGTGGATGTTTATATCGCAGAGAAATAATATGATCGGCACTAATAATGCAAAAGGATCAGGATGGGCGCTCAAAGGGTTCTGCTCATTAATACTCTTTTCCCTCATCGGTTGCGCTGCAGGGCCTGACTTTGTCCGGCCTAAACCACCTGCAGTGGATCGTTACACCAGTGGTGCGCAGCCTGTTGCAACGATAACCGCAGAGGGTCAGGCACAGCACTTCGAACAGGGTGCCAGGATATCCGCAGACTGGTGGCGCCTTTTTAACTCCTCAAAGCTGGATGCTGTGATAAAGGAGGCCATCGCTAATAATCCGAACCTGCAGGCAGCGCAGGCAAGTTTGCGCCAAAGTCAGGAGAATCTGCGGGCCGGTCACGGAGTTTTCTATCCCCAGCTTGATGCCGGTTTTGATGCCACGCGTCAGAAGTCATCCCAGGCCCGCTTCGGCGGGAGTACTGCAAGCAGCATCTTTAATCTCTACACTCTTACGACGACGGTCAGTTATGCCCTTGATGTGTTTGGCGGCGAACGCCGTGCAGTGGAGAGTCTAAATGCCCAGGTGGACTTTCAGCGCTACATGGTTCTGGGCACTTATCTTACTCTGACAGGTAATATTGTCAATACCATTATTGCCCGGTCAGCATATGATGCTGAGATTAAGACTACTGAGCAAATCATCAGTTTACTAAAGGAACAAACCGGAATTACTGAAATACAGGAGCAGGCAGGTACAGTACCGTACTCGAATATACTCAGCTTCCAAAGTCAGCTTGCCTCCACTGAAGCAGTTCTACCGCCCCTCAGACAAAAACTCAGCCAGACCGAACACCTGCTTGCCACGCTGATAGGCTACCTGCCGGCGGAATGGACTTCGCCACAAGTCGATTTATCAGATCTTACGCTCCCAGCTAACCTTCCGGTAACCCTCCCCTCGGAGTTAGTGCACCAGCGTCCTGACATTCTTGCGGCTGAGGCTCAACTGCATAGTGCGAGCGCGGAGATCGGGGTAGCCACAGCAGCATTATTCCCGAGCTTTACCTTAACCGGCACATACGGCCTGAACAATGCTTCTATCGAGGATCTCTTCAAAAAAACAAGCAGCTTTTGGAATCTTGGAGCTAACCTTACTGCTCCGCTTTTTCATGGCGGAACATTGTCTGCCAGACGACGGGCTGCCATTGAAGGGTACAATCAGACGGCTGCCAATTATCGTCAGACTGTCCTCAGCGCGTTTGCCCAGGTTGCAGATAATCTGCGGGCATTAGAACACGACGCCGAAACTCTGCGTGCCCAGTCGCAGGCATTAAAAACATCAGAAGAAGCGCTGCGACTAATTCAGGCTAATTATGAGGCAGGCACCGTCAGCTATCTTCAGGTGCTTGTCGCAGACAATCAGTACCATCAGGCGAAAATCGGCTATCTGCAGGCACTCGCCCAGCGCTTTCAAGACACTGTCGCGTTTTTTGTTGTTCTTGGTGGCGGCTGGTGGGATGCTAAAGAAAATTTTCCGGGCAATTTATGAGCCAGGGATTAGATCGATAGTTAGGGTGGTATTCTTGAACAATGAATGAATTTAGAGGAACTGATAAAAAAATCGTCAGGGTTTCCAAGGGAATTATTGATTTCAAAGGGAGATAGATCTATGTGTGATCACTTTGGAGAACGTTTGTTTGATGAAGAAACTGAGAAAATTATTTTAGGTCTCCTAAAAGACGGAAACGTTTTCTTCAATTGCAAATAAAAAGGTTTGATACACGCTATGGAAGATTATAATTTTATACGGACTCCAGCAGTTTGACGGCGTTCTCACGGAAAATACGCGCTTCTTTTTCTTCTCCGAGTTGCAGGCCCTTTAATAAAGAAACCGAATTTTGCTGGTCCGTCCATGGAGAATCCGTGCCGAAAAGGATGTATTCCGGAGGGTGATTAGAGATGATTTTTTTTACAGTGGCATCCAAAAAATCAAGCGAGAATGATATCTCCATATAAATCGGTTTCCCGAGTAAAAATTGCTCGACCTCTCCCCACTGTTCCCATGCCCCGAGATGTGTTGTGACCAATTTGAGGGAAGGAAATTTTTCAATAAGTGTAAGTATTTTTTCCGGGTCGGCTATCCTTATCCGCTGAAAGGCAAAATCAAAGCCGGTATGCATTACCAGGATAAGATTCTCATCGGAAATTTTTTTATAAACCGGGAAAAGCTTCTCTTCGTCTATAGTAAAATTCTGATAGTAGGGATGGAATTTTATGCCTTTAAAGCCCTCGCGTTTTATTTCATAAATCCTGTCTTTAAAATCGGGATCATACGGATGAAAAGAAGGAAACGGGATAATTCTTTCAGTCCCTATCTTTTTGCACCATTGCAGAATTGAATCAAATTGCGCCGGTTTTGTAGCTATATTACAGATAACACTCTTTTCAATACCGCATTTGTCCATAGAAGCCAGCAAAGAGGAAATTTTACCGTCAAGATGGGCCTTGACGCCTCCTTCGTCTTCGAGCATCTTTATCACCCTTTCCGACAATTCATCAGGAAAAGCATGGGTATGGAAATCAATAATTCCTTTCATTGAATGAATATTTTACAATCATCAATCCGGCAATTGGTAGCAAAAAATGACATTGCGCAAAGCTTTAAAGAGTCAAAATCTGGATTTGGTAATATCATTTTAATTGAAAGAAAATCGCAGTTAATTATAAAATATGCTTGTAAAAAATCTTTAAAGGGGTGTTTTCAGGTGAAACAAAATCAAATGAATAAAGCCTTGCTGACGGGTGATGACGCAATCGGAAGGGGCGCGATAGAGGCAGGGATTTCTATGGCAACAAGCTATCCCGGAACTCCGGCTACTGAAATTCTGGAATATATCTCTCATAATTTCACCGGTGATGTGGAATGGGCGGTTAATGAAAAAGTTGCTTTTGAAACCGCCATCGGAGCTTCCTATGCGGGAAAGAGGGCTCTTTGTTCCATGAAGCATGTAGGAGTTAATGTCGCGTCCGACCCTTTGATGACTGCCGCGTATCTTGGGATTAGAGGAGGGCTGGTGCTTGCAGTTGCGGATGATCCCGGAGCGTATTCTTCACAGAACGAACAGGATTCCCGTTTCTATGCGAAATTTGCTAAAATCCCGTGCCTTGAACCGTGCGATTCACAGGAAGCAAGGGACATGACGATAATGGCCTTCGAATTGTCGGAAAAGACGGGACTCCCTGTTATGCTGCGAACGGTGACAAGGATTTCACATACCTACTCGCCGGTGGAGATAGGAGCCGTGCGGGACCCGAATCCTCTTTTGTTGAAAAAAGACCCGGCGAACATGATTGCAGTTCCAAGCAATGTCTTGAGATGTCACAGAAATTTAAACGAAAAACAGGAAAGTCTGAGACGATGGGGGGAAGAATCGGGATTAAATAAGTCTTTTAAGACCGGCCGGAAAAAAGGGATCATAGGCTGCGGTCTCGGGTATGTCTATGCAAAAGAGTACGGCCCTGAATATGACGTTTTGAAGATTTCTTATTATCCGTTTGCCGAAACATTGATCGAAGAGTTTGTGAAAGACCTTGAAGAAGTCTGGGTCCTGGAAGAAGGGGAACCCTTTGTGGAAGAGATCGCAAGGAGGTATTCTTCCCGGGTGAAGGGTAAGCTTTCAGGAGAGATCAGCCTTACAGGGGAGCTTGGACCGGATGTTTTATCCGGGTATGTCCCGGGCTGGAATACGGGTCAAAGCGCTTATAAATCTTCAAAGCCGTTAACGCCAAGGCCGCCTGTATTGTGTCCCGGTTGTCCTCACAGTAAGCTCTATGTTGCGCTCAAAGCGGCCCGGCCGGCATTCACTGCCGGTGATATCGGTTGCTATACGCTGGGAGCTAATCCTCCCTATCAAATAGTGGATACATGTCTCTGCATGGGAGCGGGCATCAGCAAGGCGGCGGGAATTTCCAAACAAGGGGTAAAAAGAGTGGCGGCGGTTATCGGGGATTCCACTTTTATTCATTCCGGGATACCTGCATTGATTAATGCCGTTTATAACAGGGCAAATATCCTTGTGCTTATTCTGGATAATTCAGCGATAGCAATGACGGGGCACCAGCCTACGCCGTTAACCGGTATAACTGCAAAAGGAGAAGAGGGCGGGAAAACCTCTCTCGAAGGACTCTGTAAGTCCTGTGGCGTGAATTCCGTTGAAGTGGTCGACCCTTACGACGTCGAGAAAACGGAGGCAATACTGAAAGAAAAGCTCGACTCTGAAGGAGTAAATGTCGTTATTTCACGCAGACCCTGTGTTTTTGTGACAAGGCGCCGCTCTAAATAAAGACTGTCTGCCCTGCCGTTTGTAACGGGTTTTTCAGACGGCGTGTTTACAAACAAACTCCAAACAGGGAATTTATAGATTATATACTTCTTTAGGTGACAGTACGATAATTCCGGCTTTTTTCAGCGCTGCTTTGCCTTTGCTTATGCTGTCCATCCGTAATACCACGACCGCTTTTTTACCGCTTTTCTCGACAAAGGCATACATATATTCGACATTGATATCCGCGTCGGTTAAAACCTTTAGTATCCCGGCCAATCCTCCGGGTTTGTCGGACACGCCGACCGCGATCACGTCGTTTTCCCTGACGGTAAAATTGCTTTTCGTTAGAACTTTCTTTGCCTTTTCCGGATCGGGGACAATCAAACGCAGGATTCCAAAATCTGATGTGTCGGCGATTGAGAGGGCCCGGATATTAATTTTTGCCTTTGCCAGGACCTCCATCGCTTCCCACAACCTTCCCTTTTTATTCTCTAAGAATAAGGATATCTGTTTTACTTCCATTGCACACTCCTTTATAATTGACGTTTGTCTATGACCCTCTTTGCCTTGCCTTCGCTGCGTGGAAGGGTCTTCGGTTCAACAAGCGTAACCTTCACCCTTATCCCGATTGAATTTTCAATATGTTTTTCGATCCTTTTCTTCACTTCCTCAAGATGTCTGACTTCATCCGAGAATAACTTCTTTGAAGTCTCGACCTGAACCTCTATTTCATCAAGGTGCTGTGGTCGGGTTACGATAATCTGATAATGCGGTTCTACTCCTTTTACCTCAAGCAGCGCTTTTTCAATCTGAGAAGGAAAGATCAGAACACCCCTGATTTTCAGCATATCATCCGTGCGTCCGGTGACGCGGTCCATCCGCACGAGAGTTCGTCCGCATTTACAGCGCTCTCTTCTTAACGTAGTGACATCCCTCGTCCGGAAACGGATCATCGGCATGCCCTCACGGGTCAACGTAGTAAGCACCAGTTCTCCCTTCTCTCCGTCCGGCAGTGGTTCAAGCGTCTCCGGAGAGATGACTTCAGGGTAAAAGTGATCTTCGGCAATGTGGAGTCCGTTCTTTTGGTCGCATTCCTGCGCAACGCCGGGTCCAATTATTTCCGTCAGTCCGTAGATATTGAGAGCGATAAGATGGAACCTCTTCTCGATTTCATCCCGCATCCTGTCCGTCCAAACCTCGGCGCCAAAGCATCCCGCCTTGAGTTTCAACTTCTTTATATTAATGCCTGCTTCCTCGGCTGCTTCCGTTAAATATAACGCATAGGAAGGTGTGCAGGTGAGGATCGTAGACCCGAAGTCCTGCATAATGTCGAGATGCCTTTTGGTCTGCCCTGCAGAAACAGGGACTACGGTTGCCCCGATCGTTTGAGCACCATAGTGCACACCAAGTCCACCCGTAAATAAGCCGTAACCATAACCATTTTGAATGATGTCGTCTTTTGTGGCCCCGCACATTGTGAGCGCGCGCGCCATTACTTCTCCCCAGATTTCAATATCCTTCCTCGTGTACCCGGATACGGTAGGCTTTCCCGTTGTTCCCGAAGAGGTATGCACCTCTATTATTTCCCTGCGCGGAACCGCGAAGAATCCAAAAGGATATCCTTCCCGTAAATCGGTCTTTGTGGTGAAGGGCAGTTTTTGTATGTCTTTAAGACTCTTTATATCTCCGGGCTTGATTTTCATTTCGTCAAACCGTTTTTTGTAATAGGGAACATTCTTATATGTTCGTTTGAGGATTGCCTTCATTCTTTCGAGCTGCAATTTTTGCCTTTCCCCAACGCGCATAGACTCCGCTTCTTTGTTCCAGATCATTTTACTCTCCTTGCAATTTTTTTCTTTTTGGGTCCTTCTTCCCGGTAAAAGCGCAGATTTTCATGCTCCAGAAGTTTTTTTGCTTTTTCGATGTCCTTCACATCTGCTATCAGGAAAGCCTTTTTCCTGGATTCCAATATCAATACATAAGCGTTCTCTATATTTATTCTTTTTTTGGATAAAAGCGCGGCCACTTCAAATAAGCCCCCGGGTCTGTCCGTAAGTTCGATAGCCAGCACTTCATTGAGAGAGACGGTAAAACCTTTTTGTTTGAGTTTTTGGTAAGCCGGCTCGAATTTATCGACAATGAACTTTATTACGCCGAAACCGTTTGAGCTCGCAATATTTATTGCAAGTATGTTCACGCCTTCTTCCGCGAGGACCTTTGTTATTTTTCTAAGCCTGCCGGGCTTATTTTCGGAAAAGATCGAAAGCTGTTTTAATTTGTCCATAAAGCGCTCCTATAGTTGATGACTTAGTTTAGGCGTTCGTTGTTACAATGTCCTTTTATCAATGACCCTTGTCGTTTTTCCCTCGCTTACCGGCAGAGTGCCCGGTTCCAGGAGTTCGACTTTCGGCTTTACAAGGATTTCAGCCCTTAATTTTTCCGTTATCTCGGATTGCAGATTCACTAAATGCTCCACTTTCCCATCGAACAGTTCTTTTGATATTTCCACTCTTACGGTCATCAGGTCATAGGACTCGAGGACGATCTGATAATTCTGAGCTACGGCTTTTACTCCCATTAAGACCCGCTCGATCTGTTGGGGGAAGATGTTCACCCCGCGCACGATAATCATGTCATCCGTTCTCCCGATGATGCGTGAAATCCGGCGGTGGGTCCTGCCGCATTTACATTTACCGGGAATTATCATGGCTATGTCTCTTGTGCGGTAACGCAGGATAGGCATAGCTTCGCGGCATAAGGTAGTGAGGACAAGTTCACCCTTTTCCCCTTCGGGCATTCTTTCGCCCGTCTCCGGGTTGATTATCTCCATGATGAAATTATCTTCCCAGAGGTGCATCCCGTTTTTTTCCATACATTCAAAGGCGACTCCCGGACCGTTCATCTCGGACAATCCGTAAGAATTATATACATCGATTTTGAAAAACTTTTCTATCTTTTTTCTTGTTTCTTCAGAGTAGGGTTCGGAACCCATATATGCCCTCCGGAGAGAAAAATCTTTGGGATCGAGTCCTTCATTATTTATAACTCCGGCAAGATAGAGCGCATAGCTCGGAGTAAGATGGAGGGTGGTAGTCTTGAAATCCTGCATAAGAGCGATCTGTCTCTTCGTATTGCCCGGGCCTGCAGGAATGACCAATACCCCCACTTTCTCGGCGCCGTAATGCATGACGAGCGCGCCCGTAAATAACCCGTAGGTCATCATGTTCTGGAGCACATCGTCTTTTTTTACTCCCGTCATAATCAGGCAGCGGGCAATTAGTTCGGCAGCCCTGTCAACGTCTTTTTTTGAAAAAAAGATGGCCTTTGGTTTACCTGTGGTCCCGCTTGAGGTATGAAGACGCACAACCTGTTCTTTTGCTACGGCGAGCATACCAAACGGGTAGTTTTCACGCAAATCTTCCCTGGTGGTGAAAGGCAATTTTTGGACGTCTTTTAAAGAGGTTATATCTTTTGGTTTAAGATTTAATTTTGAAAATTGTTCTTTGTAGAAAGGGATGTTTTTGCAGGCTATGCTGACGGTTTGTTTCAATCTTTTCAACTGCAAGTCTTCAAGCGCGCTGCGACTGATCGTCTCAATGTCCTTTTGCCGGAACATTATGCTTTTCCCTCTGTAAGCTCTCTCCCTTTATTGAATGCGGCAAGGTTTATCTCGATTGTCTTTACCGGCACGGATTCTTTTATCACCGTTTCCCATGCAGAGAGAGGAAAAGGCAAATACCGGGAAAGAATACCCATTACAATGATATTCTCTACCTTGGGATTGCCCAGGTTGTTTGCGATTTCCAGGGCGTTTACATAATCTACGTGGAAATCCAAAGCCTCCAATTGGGCTTTTACGTCTTCCGGATATGGAGCGACAGCCGGATTAATAAAAGAAGGCATTATCCTTTTTTGGTTCAGGATCACCTTTCCCTTTGGTTTGAGATAATAGGCGTATCGCAGCCCTTCCAGCTCTTCAAGCGCAACCAGAAAATCGGCTTTCCCTTTGTGGATCAAGGGAGAATATACTTCTTCCCCGAAACGCACATGGCTTGTGACGCTCCCGCCTCTCTGCGCCATGCCGTGCAGTTCGCTTTCTTTTACCATGTATCCCGAGATAAAGGCGCATTTGGCTAAAATCCTGCTTGCAAGGATAATCCCCTGTCCTCCTACCCCTGAAAAAAGCACATTTGTAATTCCCATTTTCCCTCTTTAATTACCGGTTGGTTGCACCGGGATTTTGAAAAATATATTTATTTTAGAAAAACAACTAAGAGCGTAAATAAATATGAAAAATTTTATAATTCTATCATATATTTAAAATTTCCTGCAAACAACGAGAAAAATGGCAGCTTAATGGAAATTATCTTTTTCCGTCCTCATACCGGCAAATTTGACACAAATCAGAGCGTATGATAATATGCCTTATATAGATGTATTATGGAGGCATTAATGAGGACGACATTAGCTATAAATGAAAAGTTGCTTGACGAGGCAAAGGCATTATCCGGAGCCCGGTCAAAAAAAGAAGCAGTTGAGATTGCCCTTGGTGAATTCATAAGAAGAAGTAAAGCGAGGAAGCTTCTTGATCTCGAAGGAAAAGTCGAACTTTCCTTTACCCTGAAGGAATTTATCGGCAGCAGGAAGAAAGATGTTCCTTATCGATAGTTCTGCATGGATCGAGTATCTGATTATAGAGTCCAAATACTAATTCTTCCAGTTTTCTACTTTCAAACCTGCGATTCGTTCAAAATGATCGGTATTATCAGTGACCATCACAAGATTATTTGACAAGGCAATGCCTGCAATTAATATATCCATGTCATCAATGAGCCTGCCTGATTTTTTAAGAGAAGCATAAATTTTACAGGAGGCCAAAATGCCGGGCTTGTCGAGGTTTATAATGTCTGTAAGTTTGCAGAATTTATCAAATTCACTAATTCTTTTGTTCGCATCAATGCTTTGAAGCCCGCTGATAATTTCATAATAAGAGATGATGGAGATGGAAAGCGAATCAATATTGCCGGTAATTTTTTCTTTAAGATTTTCGATGCCTTTTAAGATAATAAGAGATGATATTGGTATCTAAAAGATATTTTCTCACAGAATCCTTGTTCTATATGTCCTTTTGCGTCTCGTCTGTATCTCCTCAAGCACTGCGTTTTCTTCAGTGGATATATCATTCCAAATCCCGAAAAATTTTGCGGCTTCGATGCACATGTCTTTAGGCGCTTTTTTGGGACTCTCGACCTCTACCCTGAAAAGGTGAACTACATCATAAAGCTGAGCAATCTTGTTTTTTGGTATCTTTTCGACTTCTTTCATGATTTTCTCTTTGATGCCCGCCATATTTATCACCACCTTTTACTTGATTATAGCATAAAAAAGCGTGTGACCATTTTTACATCTCCTTGCTTTTCACGG
Source organism: Thermodesulfovibrionales bacterium (assembly GCA_041660325.1). Taxonomy (GTDB): domain Bacteria; phylum Nitrospirota; class Thermodesulfovibrionia; order Thermodesulfovibrionales; family SM23-35; genus DYFC01. Next base: position 22,606 of record JBAZWR010000029.1, read on the forward strand.
TGACAGTTGGCCTGGTGGTTTCGCTGGAGGAATAGTTAAGTGAAGATTGAATATAAGACACCATTTGGAAAATGGCGCTTATCAACTATGGCGCTTTCATCAGATTTTCGATAAGACTGCTTTCATTTCTTCTTGCCATAACGTTTCCCCTCACCCGTTATTTGATTATTAAGTTGCCGTAAGAAGGCTGTCCCCGAACAGATAGCCTTTTCGGCATAACCAGATTTTCTTATGATATCAGCATAAAAGTCAATTTTGGTGTCTGACCCCATCATAACTTCTTCGCACAAACGGCGCTCGGATGTGATTCCATATAGATACCCGATGAGAAGCATCCGAAGAAGTATCTCCGGATAAACTGACGGACGACCAGTATGACTATAGAGATGTTTGACTTTCGCTCTTATGAAACTGAGATCAACATGTTTGTCTACCAGGCGCAAGAGATGATTTTCAGGAATCATCTCTTCCATGCGCACATAGTAAAACATCGGTTCTTTCCTTTGACTCTCTCCTAACAATTGCACCTCCTCGCATCAGAAGTTGCAATAGTCTATCACTTTTTAAAATGGCTTTAAACTATTTTTTGTAAGAGTTTTTCAACAGCCTGTCAAGCCTGACCTCAAGTTGTTTTCCCGTTTCTTATCTGAAATTGACAATCTCCCAAAGTCCCGATGCTGGATATTTCCTGCTCAGTTTGGTAACAATATTTCTGACCTCTTCTTTTCTTTCCGGCAGCCAGTTATTTACCCATATCAAGAATCGTTGCATGGCATCTCGGTCTCTGTTTATATCAAGCATGCCTGTATCGAGCAATTCTGAAACCCTTAAAATATATGGCCGCTTCTGTGATCTGGGGAAAGGTTGGATTTCCCCATAGGATTTAGGATACAGCAGCCACTTTACTAATAGTTTATTCGTCCTTTGCTTGATAGATGGAGTTCGTTGAGATGATGAAATCAGATAGAATATTGCCGTAATGACTTGGTTATTTGTTACGTGGCCTATGTGTTCTTTGGTCATAACTTTTGATATCACGGTTTCGCATGTTTCACAGAAATCTTCTGCTACATCCCGCTGGAGGTGTTGATCAAGTCCAGTCAAACGCCACAAGCTGTCTTCATTGTCAGGGAAAGCACGGCACCAGTGTAGAATGTTTTTAATGGCTTGTATTGGCAGTGCTGATTGCTTGCACAGGAATTTCGTCACAAAAACGGCTTCCTGTTTATCCCTGTTTGCATGGAGCCATCTTATAGCCGGTCCCATCACTAAAGCAGGCGCGCCATGAGCTTCTAACCAGGCACGGTAGATGTAGTCGGACTCAGTATCCTCTGAAAATAAAGCCAGCCAGGCTTTGATGCCCTCCTCAACCAGTGTTCTTTCCTTTGTAGCATCCAGCCAGGATTGATAAACAAACCCTGCATCTTTAGAAACCATGTTATCAGGCACTGCCAGCCAGGCTTTGATGCCCTCCTCAACCAGCGTTCCGTCCTTTGTAGCATCCAGCCAGGAGTTATAAACAAAGTCTGCATCTTTAGAAACCATGTTATGAGGCACTGACAGCCAGGCGTTG
>JBAZWR010000030.1:0-18148 GCA_041660325.1 Thermodesulfovibrionales bacterium
GACCATAAACTGATCCAGCTTCTGGACCCGCCTTTCGACAAATCGGATCTGAATCCCGGCTATATAAAAGGATACGTCCCGGGTGTAAGAGAGAATGGTGGGCAATACACTCACGGGGCGATCTGGGCGGCGATGGCATTCGCTGCATTGGGTGACAGCCGCCGCGCGTGGGAACTGCTGGCAATGATCAACCCGGTGAACCATGGGAGTACCAGGGAGGGAATAGCGACGTATAAAGTAGAACCCTACGTTGTCGCTGCCGATGTATATGCGCTCTCTCCGCACATTGGTCGCGGCGGATGGACGTGGTACACGGGATCTGCAGGTTGGATGTACCGGCTTATCTTGGAATCACTTCTGGGGCTGCGGCTTGAAATAGACAAACTGAGTTTCGCACCGTGCCTCCCTGCTGATTGGGAGACATTCAAGGTGCACTACCGATACCGGGAAACTATCTACCATATCACTGTCCTGCAAACGCGCACCGGAAAGGGCGGGACACGTGTGATAGTCGATGGCATTGAGCAACATGAAAAGGCTATTACCCTTGTTGACGACCATCAGGAACACTCGGTCGAGGTGAGAATAAACGCCGCACACAGTTAACAGAGATTGACCGTTCCAGGAGTTTGATCGCGAAGTACGGACTTTCAACTGATAATCGTTATCTCTATTCAAACTTTAGATATCGTCGCCTCGGCGAATCCGCCGATTATGTTTAGGCGCCGAATTTTTTGAGCCGGCCGGCGTTGGCGAGGGCCAGTGGCATGAGGTGTATGGTGTGGAAGATTCCCAGTTCTCCTTTCAGACATTCTCTTTCGGTAAAAGCGCTGCATGTTTGGCCGAGGACGAAAGGTGAATTCAGAAGAAACGGCACCGGATGCCAGCTATGGCCTTTCATAAGCGCAGGGGTTGAATGGTCTCCTGTTATAATCAGCACATCGGGCTTAAGGCTTAATATCTCCGGCAGGAATGAATCGAATTCCCCGATCTTTGCGGCTTTACCCTCGAAATTCCCGTCCTCACCGTAAGAGTCTACTTTCTTAACATGCATGAAGAAAAAGTCATAGTCGTTGTAATTCTTTTTAAGGAAATCGAGTTCCTCCCGGATGTCGCCTTTCAATGCAGGCGCTTCCATGCCTATCAGCCTTGCGAGGCCGCGGTACATGGGATATACGGCGATGCAGAGGGGTTTCAGTCCATAGGTTTCTTCAAAGTGGGGGATATCGGGGACCTGGGAAAATCCGCGGAGCAATATATAGTTCGCCTTTGGTTCGTCTTTTATAACGGCGTTGACCTCTGTTATAAGTTTTTCCGCAATCTTTGCAACCCTCACTGCCTGCGGAGTTTCAGGAGTAACCGGGACGGGAGTCATGCCTTCTTTTTGAGGGTCCGTGTCTTTTATGGCGGCGGAACCATTAGGAAGAGATCCCGGAAATCTGAGCACTGCGGCAAACCTGTGCTCCATGCCGGGCGAAAAGATTATTTCGACGTCATCTATTTTCTTAATTTTTTCCTGAAGTCTCTCTGTAATCTTCCTGCTTTCATCGGTAGGAGGTCTTCCCGCGCGTCTGTCTTTTACGATTCCGTTTTCGCTGGTAGCATAATTAATGCGTATAGCGATGTCGGTCTTTTTTAATTCCACTCCAAGGCCGAGGGCCTCAAGGACGCCTCTGCCTATCCGCCACTCTATAGGATCATACCCGAACAGCGACAGGTGTCCAGGCCCGCTGCCCGGCGTTATTCCGTAGGAAACGGGCATATGGAGGCCGCAGGCGGATGCTGCTGCAAGCGCGTCGAGATTAGGCGTCCGGGCGGCGTCAAGTTCGGTTTTTCCGTTGACGGGTAATCCGCCGAGACCGTCAAGGACTACGAGGAAAATCTTTGTCTTGTTTTTCTGAACTAAATCTTTTATCAAATTTTGCATACGGTACGCTACACCTTGAAGCGCGCCATGGTTTCCTTAAGTATCTGGGCCGTACTGGATAGCTGTGCAGCCGACGCTGCGAGTTCTTCAACCGCTGCGGTCTGTTCCTCTGATGAAGCCGACGCCTCTGCGGCGGATGTAGCCGTGTCGGCAGCGGATGAAGCGATTGTCTCGATGTCTTTCACAATACTGTTGACCTGAGAAGCAATACCGGTAAATTTCCCGGTAACCTCTGAAATCAGCGCAGCCCCTGCCTCCATTTCTTTCTGTCCGTCCTGCGCGGAAAGCACCGCTTTTTCGGTTTCATCCCGGACCTCTTTGATTATCTTGGATATCTCCCGTGCGGAATTTGCGGAATTCTCTGCAAGCTTCCTCACCTCATCGGCAACAACGGCAAAGCCGTGACCGGACTCACCCGCCCTGGCAGCCTCGATTGCCGCATTCAATGCCAGAAGGTTTGTCTGGAAGGCTATTTTCGTCATGACTTTGACTATCTTTCCGATCTCCTGTGAACGCAAAGAAAGACCCTGCATAGCCGACACCGACCTCTCTGATGAAACCTGAAGAAGTTTGGTTTTTTCTGCAAGGTCCAGCATCAGGTTCTCGCCTTTTTGGGTAGCGTCATTTGCAACCTGCGCGGCATTGGAGACGTCATGGGAACTCTCGGCAACATTTGAAGCCGCTGCAGACATCATGGAAACGGCGGTCGCAAGCTCCGAAAGCGCCCTTGTAGACTGCTTTGAAACCTGGGCAAGGGAATTTGAAGAATTTGCGAGGAAGTCCGCCTGATCACGGATTTTGAACGTTAGATCCTGCAGGGATTTTATCATTGAATTAGTGGCCTTGCCGAGCTGGTTCAGAAGGTCATCCCCGGTGTCCTCATTTGCCTTGACCGTGAGATCTCCTGCGGAGACCTGCTGGAGTATGAAGAAGTAATCGGTCAGCCCCATGGCCAGACTCATTGAAAAAGTATGCAGTTCATCAGAGGTCTTGCGCAGGTGTTCAATCATATGTTCAAAGCCGATGCCGAGCACGTCCTTTTCGGAGCGGATATGCGGCTTCACATCCAGATTGCCCTGCTGCACTTCTTCTATGCACGCCGCCATTTTTTTGTATTCGGAGATCATATTGTTTGTCACCTTGCCAAGCTGGTCCAGGAGATCATCGCCCGTATCCTCGGATGCGTGCACATCCAGATTCCCGAGCGAGAACTCGGAAATAATCGTAAAATAGTCGCTCATGCCGAGGGCAAGGTTCATTGTATTTGTGTGCAATTCTTCAACACTTTGCTTGAGGGTTTCAACCATCTTTGCCATTGCAGCGGCAAGCATGTCCTTAGATGACCGGATCGCTATTTTTGTATCCAGGTCTCCTGCGGCAATCCTTTCGGCATTCTTTGACAGCTCGTTCAATGACGCCGCCATTCTTATAAAGGAGTCCTCCAGTTGCTCAATCTCATTCGGGCTTTCAGTTCCGGCTCCTTTCCGCCAAATATCCGGGATTTCTCCGTCAGCGATTTTATTGGCCGTTGCGGTAACTCTTCTTAACGGCCTCACAATGCCCCTGGTCAGAATAAATGCAAGCATAATGACGGAGATTAATGCCAGCCCGACAATGCTTTTGGAAATGATCCCCTGCCTTCGGACTGATTTTTCGGATTCTATTTTATATTGAGCATAGAGATCACCGATCCCACGCATGAACGGGTCGTAAATCTGCATGAGTTCGGGCAGCAGGACCTGACGGGTATGCAATGACAGCCTGTCCGCTTCGGCAAAATTTCCCTGCTGCAATGCCTTCACGACTAAGACGCCTGATTGATGGAATTTTTTATGCGGAGCATCCAATGCCTCAAAAAGGGCTTTCAGTTCAGGATAGGGCAGTTGATATGAATAGTACCACTTGCCGAAGGCGCATTGCTTCGGATCAAGCTCGCCCTCGAACTTGCCTTTCTTCCGCACCGCCTCGCGCAGGGAATCGACCCATCCGTAATGGTGAATCTGCATTTCCCTAAGCTTTTCCTTCAGCTCTATCAGTTCGTTCTTTTTCCCTTCAACACTTTTCAGGGAAACAATGCCCTTCTGCCAGGATATGCCGAGAATCAGAACGACAACGAACAAGAATCCGAAGCTGAAAGAAAGCTTCCTGCCTATGGTCAGGTTCTTAAAGGTATCCATAGCTCATCTTACTGAAATTAAAATTGTATCTGGCAGCGCTTTTTCCCGCCGCCCTCGTCCCTGACCCACATAAGGGTCTTCTTTGTCCTTTCACACCACTGACGCACGTCCTTCTCGAATGTCGGACAATCGGCTGACACTTCAAGGATATCACCGGGTTTTAATTCCGCTGATTTTGCCGCAATCTTCAATATAGGCTGCGGACATCTTAGTCCCGAACTATCCAGTGTTACAGTTGCCATAATATCATCCCTCCTTATTTGATTTATGTATTTCGATGACTTGACCGCTCTTTTTCAGAGCATATCTATTCCCCGTCTAATGTTTTTATTATATCACCCTTTTCATTGCATACATTAACGGTAAAAAAATTTTTATCCGCAATTAAATGCGTTGCGCAGGCAAAACAGGGGTCATAGGCGCGGAAAGCCATCTCAACCATATTCAGAACGCCGTCGGATACCTCGCCGTTCTTTATCAGCTTCTTAGCCGCTTTGTCGATAGACATGCCGATAGCCGCCGCATTGTTGACGGTCGCAACGATAAGGTTCACTTCCGTCAGAATGCCGTTTTTATCGGACTTGTAGTGGTGGATCAGAGTGCCGCGCGGAGCTTCCACAACGCCGATGCCCTCTTCAGGCGTCGCCGTCGGAATATTTCTTATATTCGGATCGGTGATCTCCTTATCCATGGCAAGCTCCTGCATACGCTCTGCGGCATAGAGGGCTTCTATCAACCGTGCCCAGTGAAAGGCAAGGGTATTATGCAAGGGCTTTCCGCCTAATGTAGCGAACATCCTTTCGTATTCAGCCTGTGCAAGCGGAGTAGCCATGCCGTCGGAAACATTCAGTCTTGCCAGCGGCGCCACTCTGTATATACCGCTGTCGGGGCCGTCGATAAACCCTTTCCAGCCGACTTCCTTCAGGTAGGTGAATTTCATATAACTCCAGGGCTCGACGCGCTCTTCTATATGATTAAGATATTCTTTCGGTTTGAATTTAACAAACTCCCTTCCTTCAGGCGTAACCACCCTGACATCGCCGTCGTAAAAGTTGACTTTATTGTTTTTGTCCACCAACCCCATATAATACGTATGATGCTTGTAAACATCTCCGGCGATGAGATCGAGATAATCCCTGTTATCTAAAACAACGTCATTGAACAGCTTCAATGCAAACCGCGCAAATTCAACCCCGTTTTTTGCAACCTCCGCAATCCACAATCTGTCATCTTCCGTAAGAGGTTTTGATACTCCTCCGGGAAGACCGCAGACCGGATGGATCACCCTTCCTCCGATGTGGGTTATGACGTCGCGGCATTCCTTCCTCAGTTTAATCACCCGTTTTGCGTTGTCGATACCGACCTTCGCAATCACTCCGAGGATATTCCTTTCGGCAGGAACTGCCGAAGGTCCTACTACAAAATCAGGCCCGCCCAGAAAGAAGAAATGCAGCGTATGGTCTTCAAGCATAAAGGCGGAGTACATCAGCTCCCTGATCTTCTTTGCCGCCGGCGTCGGTTCAACCTTGAACAGGTCATCCAGCGCTTTTGTGGAACATATATGATGGGTGGTCGGACATACGCCGCAGATTTTAGGCGTTATCCTCGGCATTTCCTCGGCAGGGCGTCCTACGCAGAACGCCTCAAACCCCCGGAGTTCCGGTATCTGGAAATAGGTCTTTGAAACATTGCCGTCGTCATCGAGGAAGATCTCTATCTTCCCATGACCTTCAAGCCGCGTTATCGGGTCTATCGTAATACGTTTACTCATATATCTCCATAATTATCTTTTCCTTCTCAGCATTGACGCAGGCAATGCATAATAATAAAAAATACCGGCCGGGTCTGCAATCGAATCGATCACCTTTTTTATCCCCTGCTCGTCGTTTGCATCAATAATAGATGCGAGACCGGACAGAAACTTTGCGCCCTGATCAACAACTCTGCTTGTCGGGCCAAAGCAGCCCCTGCACGGCATATTCGCATTTATGCACCGTTCACCGCAACCGTCCCTTGTGGCAGGGCCGAGACAGATGACGCCCTGATCCAGAAAACATTTTACAGGATCAAGCAGCACTTCATGCACCCTTTTAATTTCTTTTATAACCGCTTTTTCAGGCTTTGTGTCTCTTCTTTTGCAGGAGTCGCAGAGGGCCCTGTCAGGGGCAAGGACCGTGCCCTTTTCAGGGAGATTGCCTGACAGAATGGCTTCCACGGCCTTCATGATAAGGTCGGGCGGAGGCGCACAGCCGGGGAGATAATAATCCACGTCGATTGCCTGATCAAGCGTGCATACGGTATCATAAAATTCCGGCAGAGTTAATTCGCCTTCTTCCACCATTGTTTTTTGCTGCGGCAATATTCCGTCCGGATTGGAGACGGAAGGGGCATTCAGATAAACCCAGTCGAAAATCGTTTTCCGGTCTATAAAGTTGGCAAGTCCCGGAGTGCCGCCCAGATGCGCACAGGCGCCGAAGGCCACGACCAGGCCTGATTTTTTCCTGAGGAGCTTCGCCATATGCTCCTGCTCCCCGGTCCTTATTGCTCCGTTAATGAAGCTGACCGCTATATCTCCGTCCCGCAAGGCTTCAACATCTTTTACCTTGAAATCCATGGCTACCGGCCAGAAGACAAATTCAACCGCCTCTACAACCTTCAGGATGTCCTCGGCAAGATCAACTACGGCCTCCTCACAACCGCCGCAGGAAGCGCACCAGTAAAAGGCTACCTTTGGTTTAGACAAGGGTGTCCTCCTGAAAATCCGCACTTACCCCTTTTGCTAAAGCGGGGTTAGAAAGAGCCAACGGTCCTAACGCCTTTATGGTCGCGACCATATCATTTATCGTGTCCACAAATTTATCCGCTTCAGTTGCCGATACCCAGTCGAGCCTCAAACGTTCTTCTTCTATTCCGAACTGGCTGAGCACCTTTTTTAAAAGATAATATCTCCTCAAAGCCTTATAATTACCTTCTTTGTAATGGCAATCTCCGGGATGACATCCGAGAATCAGCACCCCGTCGGCGCCGGACTGAAAGGCCTTCAGAACAAACTCCGGTTCAACCCTTCCGGTGCACATCACCCGGACAACTCTTACATTGGGAGCATAGTTTTTCCGTTGACTGCCTGCGGCGTCGGCGCCGCCGTAGGAACACCAATTGCACAGAAAACCCACGATTTTCGGTTCAAAGTTCTCTATTTCAAGACCTCCTCTATCTCGGCAAAAATCTGCTGATCGGTGAAATGCTTACCCTTGATCGATCCGCTTGGGCAGGCTGCCACACAGGTTCCGCACCCTTTGCATAAAGCCGCATTGATAACGGACACCTTCTTCTCTTTATCAAAAGTGATAGCCTTATACGGACATAGACCTATGCAAGTCATACATCCTGAACAAGAGTTTTCATCTATTTCCGCCGAGGCTGCTTCAAGCTCCAGTTTTCTTCCGGGCACAAGGGTGGACAAAACCTGTCCGGCTGCAGCGGCTCCCTGAGCAACGGAACCCTGTATATCCTTAGGCCCCTGAGCACATCCGGCAATGTATATGCCTTCGATGTTTGATGATACCGGCGCAAGCTTTGTGTGGCCTTCAGCGAAAAAACCGTCGGTACTTTTTGTTATACCCAAAAGATTCGACAATGCAGGCGTGTCTTTTGACGGGATCATTGCCGGACAGAGTATCACCATGTCCGCAAATATTTCCTGTTTTTTACCCGAGACGTCGGTGCAAAGGATATTGATATTTGCATCTTCCTGCATTATATCCGCGCGCATGGGAAGCGAAGTGTGAATGAACCGTATATTGCCTTCAGCCTTCACAGAATCAAGGAAGGCCTGATTGTCCTTCCCGGGCACGCACCAGTCCGCATATATGTGATAAATACTTATCGAAGGCAGGTGCTTCTTTATCAGGCGGGCGAATTTTAAGGCATAAAGACAACATACGCCCGAACAGTATTCATGATGGTTCTTGTCGCGGCTGCCTACGCAATGGACTATGGCAACGGATTCAGGTTCTCTGGAATCTTTCATGAGGAGTTTGCCGGCTGTCGGGCCGGTCTGCGATAGAACCCTCTCAAATTCAAGACTTGTATAAACCTCGGGAATCTTTCCGTACCCGAATTGAAAAAGCACCGCGGGATCAAAAAGTTCAAAACCCGTTGCAACGATAATCCCGCCGGCATCTTTCAGAACAATTTCTTCTTTGTCATCATAATTGATCGCATCGAACATGCAAGCCTGTTTGCAAAGACTGCATTCCCGCGTTTTATGCTTTTCATATTCTTCTTGTGTGATCAACCCCAGGTCAAAGGCTTCCTTGCATATTACGTCTTCACCCTTCATTCGCAGGCAATTCTTTTCATCGATTACGGGCACATTCGGCAAAGCGCCCGTATATGGGACGTAGATCGCCTTCCGTTCGCTCAGGTTATAGTCGAATTCATTTTTAACTTTGACCGGGCAGGCGTCATAGCAGGCGCCGCAGCCGATGCATTTTTCCTTATCCACATATGTAGCTTTCTTCTTTATCTTTACCGAAAAATTTCCGAGGAACCCGGTAATATCCCGGACTTCGCTGCAGGTAAACAATTCTATATGTTCATTATGCAGGACCTCGTCCATTCCGGGTTCCAGCATACATGATGCGCACTCCATCTTGGGAAAGACGTCTTCATATCTTGCAGGTCTGCCGCCGATAAAGGAGTTCTTTTCGACAAGATAAACCTTTCTGCCTGCCTTTGCGAGCAAGAGGGCGGACTCCATCCCTGCCGGGCCGGCGCCGATAACAACCGCGTCGGTATTGCAGGCGATCTCCTTCTTTTCAAGAGGTTCATTCAGGCTTACCCTCCTTACCGCGGCCCTCATATAGGCTTTTGCCTTTTCAGTAGCGGCGGCTTTGTCGTCAGTCACCCATGCAACCTGCTCCCTGATATTCACCATCTGAAAGAGATAGGGATTTACGCCCGCCTTCTGCAAGACATCTCTGAAGGTTTTTTCGTGTTCTTTCGGCGAGCATGCTGCGATGACGACACGGTCGGGACTTTCTTTTATGATATCATCGGCAAGAAAATTCTTGCCGTCTTCGGAGCAGAAAAGGCTGTGGACTTTTGCATAGGCTACGTCTTCAAGGCTTGAGGTAAAAGATACCAGTTCATCAAAATCTAAATTATCAGATATATTCGTCCCACAACTGCATATATAAACTCCGACCTTACTTTTCATGTCCTCTGTTTATTTCTTTGTTCATAGGACCATCTTATAGACTTTTCTCTCTGATACCATTTTATGCATAATTATACCCTTAATATCAGCAAATATGTCAATAAAATATGAAAGTTATAAATAAACTTTCAATAGTTTATTTAAGAAATAATCCGGATGCCGAACACGGGTTGTTACAGCTTTTTTCTTTTGGGAATCTTTTTGGGGAATCTTTTAAATGAAGATACTGTTAGAATTCCTGACGCATATTAGGTTAAAATAGACCTGTTGTTTTTATTATAGACATAATGGGCGGTTAGCTCAGCTGGGAGAGCGCCACGTTCGCAACGTGGAAGTCGAGGGTTCGAATCCCTTACCGTCCACCATCTTTCCCTTTATTTATCAAGATGTTGCTTTCTGCAAAGAGCTTCAACAAAGCGTCGACAAGTTATCCCTTACAAATTCAGCACTTTATATTCACTTCGATCATAAGATATAATTTTTAGAAGTTTATAAATACCATAGGTAAAAAATTATGAAAGACATCGAAGAAATTAAAAGAGCACTAACAACACATAGGAAATTTCTTGCATCAAAATATAAGGTCAAAACTGTTGGAGTTTTCGGCTCCTATGTCAGAGGAAACCCAAAGAAAAAAAGCGATGTTGATATTCTTGTCGAGTTCAAAAGGGCTGTGGATTTTTTTGAGTTTCTCGACTTGGAAGAATATCTTGAGCAGATACTCGGCATTAAGGTTGACCTTGTTACCAAGCAAGCATTGAAACCATACATTGGGAAGCGTATCCTTGAGGAAGTTGTATACCTGTAAAGAAGCAAATACCAGCCCTAAAGAGAAAAATATCTTCCCTTCTCAAACACGAAAGCTTATAAATATCCCGTAAAGAACTTTTGACACAAGAGGTCTATGAGAATCATCCATTGCACCAAGAAACTCCTGAAAGAACTTGATCTCTCCCTTTGACCTTGCATATTCCCGTCAAGATTAGCTACCTTCAAAGATGCCTTCATCGGGGAAAAAGATAAAGAAACCTAAAACTCATCCCCTTCTTTGGGTTGTTGAATCCCTTATGGAAGAACCCAGCTATTTGGAAAAACCCATGTTCGGATGTCTTGCGATTTATCTTCGTGGTAGGCTTATACTTGTTCTTGCATCGGGAGAGGAACCATGGAATGGGTTGTTGATCCCGACAGACCATCAGTTCCACGATGCTATTGTGAAAGAGTTCAGAGATGTTGTTCAACATTCTGTCCTAAAGAAATGGCTTTACTTGCCTGAAGCAACAGAGGATTTTGAAACTGTAGCTTCTGATATTGTTGAGGCAGTTAGGATGAATGACCAAAGGTTTGGGGTTGAACCGAAGGAAAGTGTTAAGAGGAAATCGAAGAAGTTTTTTTGTAGAGTCATTCAGAGGTTGGCAAAAAACAGCAATAAACACACCCCACGGCACGGCTGAGGGGATTGCCCCTGTCATCATATCTGCAAGCAGGGTAACAGACATCCCTGCCTTCTATGCCGATTGGTTTATGCACAGGCTGAGGATAGGGCATGTCAAGTGGATCAATCGGTTCAATGGAAAGTCGAGCTATGTCTCCTTTCACAAGACAAGGGCAATAGTATTTTGGACTAAGAATGCACAACCCATGATGCAATACCTACCTGAGATTGATAGTAGAGGAATCAATTACTACTTTACCTATACCCTGAATGATTACGAGAAGGGAAAATTAGAACCAAAAGTCCCTCCATTACAGCAGAGGATGGATACTTTCAAAAGGCTGTCCGAAACCATAGGCAAGGGGTATTGTGAGACAATCTTGTGTGATTAAGGTTATAAGGCTACTTATAAAAAACAGCCCCTACTGCCGACACAAAGTCAGCAGCAGTATCACACCCACTCCATTCGAGTTTGAAATTAAATGCTTTCTCCGTCAGAGAGACTACATTTACCCCCATAGACTCAAGGCTGTAAATTTTTTTAGAGGGATGCCTACACTTCTTTTTCCCTAATTCAATTGCACATTGTTCACAAGCAAGACAGGTTCCTGAACCAGCCACAATATGACCCTTCTTACGGTATCGCAGAAGTTCATCCGTAAGCAGTCCCCGTACTTTTTTGAAAGCAGTATGGTATCTGTCTTCTGTTATGATTTCAGGGAATTGTTCGAGAGGGATTCTATAGCAGATTATTTTTGCTTTCTTGGAATCTTTTGTATATGCCTCAAGAGTTGGGCTGTATGGAGGACATGCCAGGTTCTTGCCATATTTCTTACATGGTTCACAGGCTACTTTGTATTTTTCAGAAGAATCAATTTCCGATACCTGTAGGATAGTCTCGAAGTGTTCAATATAGTATTCAGTACCGTTTGCATCGGTATATTCAAGGACTTCTGTTTTAATGTCATCTATGATTTTGTTGTTTTCCATGAAAAACCTTTCCCTGTGTTTAGTTATTTTAACATGCTACCTATAATACAGATCATTGCCACCGTGCATAGTTGATGAAGGATTTATAAACCTGCCTCAAAAAATTAGATGTGCCTGTTTCTCGAACGATATTCACCATTTCCTGTTGTCCGTTCTTTCTATTGCAGCCGACTTATTTCTCAGCTCATTGTAAAAACTCGACTCGACGGGCCGGGTTAACATTAAACTCGACAAAGATTTTGTGCAAGTTGCGTGGGTAATTACGCCATCACCTTTGCACGCTCAGCAAGAAAAGAGCTTGAGAACCTTATCTCCAAAATCTTAGGACTCAGCGATATAAGAACCTCACAACGCTATGCCCGAAAGAGCCATAGACTTGAAACTTGTTCAGAATGAGATATAATTAGAGCAAATAGAAACGAAAGGAGAAACGCTATGCAAAGTCCTATGGCAAAAGCCGAACTGAAAAGTTTTAACAATCCCGATGAAGTAAGAACTTTTACAAAAGGGAAACTGGAACTAATCAAGATTGGAGGAGCTACAATCGGAAGGGCTACATTTGAACCGGGATGGAAGTGGTCAACCTCTATACAACCTCTGGTGAAGACAAAGAGCTGCGAAGCTCCGCACTTTCAATACCATGTATCAGGAACAATTATGGTTGTGATGGATAACGGAACGAAATTTGAGTGCAAGGCTGGTGATGTATCTTTGTTACCGAGTGGTCATGATGCATGGGTGGTTGGCGATGAACCTGTTGTGGTTGTAGACTTTCAAGGTATGGTTAATTATGCGAAAGAGTCCTCCGGGACAAAATAAGGAAAAGAAACATTACAAGATTAGCTGCCTTCGAATATGCCTTCATCGGGAAAAAGGATAAAAAAACAGCATCCACTTTCCCGGGTAGTTGAACAATCTCCGGACATCGAAAGAGATAAGCCGAAACAATGGATCACCCCGATGCAGAGCATCGAGGAATTCGTTGATTAAACATCAGACAGTGAGAATTTAATTTCACTGAATGTTAAGCTAAAGACGTGGCATTAGTGAGTTTGCAAGAGGTGAGGATCGCCTTTGGCGGCCCCCAGCTTCTCGACGGGGTTACCCTCCAGATCGAGCGGGGGGAGCGGGTCTGCCTTGTCGGCAGAAACGGTGCAGGCAAATCTACACTTATGAAGATCGTGGGCGGCGAGCTCACCCATGACTCGGGCGAGATCATAAGAGCAAAAGGTGCGCGGGTCGCGTTTCTCGAACAGGAAGTGCCGAGGGACCTGTCCGGAACGGTCTTCGACCTCGTCTCTGAAGGACTCGGCGGCGCCGTATACCTGCTCTCCGAATATCGCTCCCTAGTCCACAGCCCCGGCTTTGGGGACGACACCGGCAGTATCGCGGAACTCGAACGTGTACAGCATCTTATTGAGTCTTCGGGCGGCTGGCAGATACAACAGCGGGTCGAGACGGTCCTTTCCCGCCTCGGGCTGGACCCTGACGCTGCTGCGGCCGGGCTCTCCGGCGGCTACAAAAGAAGGGTCCTTCTTGCGAGGGCGCTCGTGAACGAGCCGGACCTCCTGCTTCTCGATGAGCCTACGAACCATCTCGACATCGAATCGATCGGCTGGCTTGAGGAATTTCTCCTCGAATTCGGTGGCGCCATACTCTTCATAACCCATGACCGCAGGTTTCTCCGGACCCTCGCAACGCGCATAATCGAACTCGACCGGGGGCGGGTCACCGACTGGCCCGGCGATTACAAAACCTACTTAGCGAGAAGGCAGGCCGAGCTCGATGCAGAGGCCGCTCACAACTCACTCTTCGATAAGAAACTCGCGCAGGAGGAGGCCTGGATACGGCAGGGGATCAAGGCCCGCCGCACCCGCAACGAAGGAAGGGTGAGGGCATTAAAGGAGTTAAGGAGGGAACGGCTATCAAGGCGTGAACAAACAGGGTCCGCCGAGATGAAACTTAACGAGGCAAAAAGGTCGGGCAGGCTGGTTCTTGAGGCCAAAGGAATAGAGCATAGCTATGAGGGCAGTCCTTTGATCCGCGATTTCTCCGCGGTCATCATGAGAGGCGACAAGATCGGCATCATAGGCCCTAACGGCTCGGGAAAAACGACCCTGCTCAATATTTTGCTCGGCTCGATCAGGCCCCTTCGCGGTTCTGTGCGCATGGGTACCCGCTTCGAAGTCGCCTATTTCGACCAGCACCGCGCGCAGCTGGACGACGAAAAATCGGTCAGGGACAACGTTGGAGACGGATACGACAACGTGACAGTCAACGGAAGGACGAGACACATAATCGGCTACCTTGAGGATTTTCTCTTCTCCCCTGAAAGATCGCGGTCGCCGGTAAAGGTCCTTTCCGGCGGGGAGAGAAACCGCGCGCTTTTGGCGAAGCTCTTTACGAAGCCTTCAAATGTGCTGGTACTGGATGAGCCGACGAACGATTTAGATGCCGATACTCTTGAACTCCTGGAAGAGATGCTGATGGAATACCGGGGCACCGTTCTCCTGGTGAGCCACGACAGGGAGTTTCTTAATAACATCGTCACCAGCACGATAGTGTTTGAAGGCGACGGAAGGCTCGTCGAATATGTGGGAGGCTATGACGACTGGCTGCGACAGAGCAGTCTCTCATCCCCGGGAGGGACAGAGAAGGCAAAAAAGAAGGAGAAGCCCGAAAAGGCCCGGCCGCAACGGGAGCGTCTGCGTACCCTGACATTCAGGGAGAAAAAGGAGATCGAAACGCTGCCTGCTCTCATCGAGTCTATGGAAGCGGAGCGGGCGGGCCTTTATGAGACATTTGCGGACCCCGACTTCTACAAACAGGACGGAAGCAGGATCCCGGCAGTTAAGGCGAGGATGGCGGAACTCGATAAAGAAATCCCCGCAGCATATGAGCGCTGGGAGCTGCTGGAAGCTATCCCGAAAGGGCGGGAGTGAGAAATATTCGTGGGTGTCCCGAAACCTTAATGCTGTTTAGACATTTGGCCTGACTTCAGGCATCTACTGAACTATAATAGTCTACAGACCAATTCGTCAGGAGTTAAGAATGACTAATAATGATATATTGCGACAATTACGGTATGCTCTGAATATTAACGATTCAACAATGATTGAAATATTCAAACTGGCTGATCATAAAATTGAACAATCCGATTTAACCGGGCTTCTTAAAAAGGAAGACGAAGAAGGCTTTGTTAATTGCGGTGATGCCGTATTGGGGTATTTTTTGGACGGGTTAATTTTACGTAAAAGAGGCAGGAAAGAAATTAAACCGGGTGAGACGAGAAAATCGGACACACGACTGACAAATAATACCATCTTGAAAAAACTAAGGATTGCCCTGGAGTTGAAAGAGGATGATATGCTCGCGATTTTAAGACTGGCCGATGTCGACATATCAAAATCTGAACTGACGGCATTATTTAGAAAAGAAGGGCATAAAAACTACAAAGAATGCGGTGATCAGTTTCTCAGAAAAGTCTTGAAAGGCCTTTCCCTTCGTTATAGAACTTGACAGCTGCCCGAAAAATAATTGTATCGGAATTGATATACGGATGATATCCATTTGTAAGACATCCCTGGGACGAATTCATGCGGATAAATTCATCTATCAATAAAACCGGCGTCGGATTTTCAATGTTGACGAGGTAAAAACCTCTCTAAACAAAGCGTAGATATCTATGCAGTCATGGAAGGGCTGTCTAATAATGCTTCTTCAGTTCGAAGAGGACCTGTTTGGCGACGGCCTTGAGGGTCTCAAAGACACCTTTGCCGGTGACCGCAACCGCTTCAAACCATGGCACATTCCGGTAGTTCAGAAGTTTATCCATATCCTCAAACGGCACAACATTCGGCAGGTCTCTTTTGTTATACTGGACGACAGAGGAGAGTTTGTCAAGATCATACCCCTGTTCGGCCAGGTTTATCTTCAGGTCTTCAAGGCTTTCGATATTGGATTCCATCCTCTCCAACTGGCTGTCGGCCACGAAAACAACGCCGTCAACTCCCTTGAGGATGAGCTTCCTGCTTGCGGCATAAAAAACCTGACCGGGGACCGTATAAAGATGAAACCGTATCTTGAAACCTTTTATGTCCCCGAGTGACAGAGGCAGAAAGTCAAAGAAGAGCGTCCTCTCGGTTTCAGTCGCAAGAGATATAAGTTTGCCTTTCTGCTCGGGGTTTGTTCTCCTGTAGATATACTGAAGGTTTGTGGTTTTTCCGCACAGTCCGGGACCGTAATAAACGATCTTGCAGTTGATTTCGCGGGAGGAGTAGTTTATAAAAGACACTTAGGCGGCACCTACCTGAAGAGATTATCTATATCTTCATCGCTTATCTCGGCAAACAGGGCTTCTTCTAACTTGCCCTCTCCCTTTTCCTTTTCAGCCTTTTGGGTAATCTCCTCAAATATTCCGGTCAGGGCTTCGGAAGACTTTTTCACCCTTAGCCTCACAAGGCCCAGCGAAGACCGATTGTCAAAAATGATCACGAGGATGATCCTCTGGCCGATGAGAGAGATATGGATATTGTCTTTCTCTCCCTCATGGAAAAGGATGGTAAATTCCTTTTCGCCCAAAAGCCTTGCAATACCGCCTGTTGCGGCTATATTGCCCGCGGTAAGAGACGCGAGAGATGTAGTGTCCAGATCGTGCGCATCGCCGGCCGACGCAATGAGCTGGCCGTTTTTGTCCACAAGGAATACGACCTTGGAATTCGCCTGCTGATGCAGTTTTTTAAGTTCTGCTTCGATGCGCCGAAATTCTTCCTCATACATTACAAGGTCGGAACCGATCATTGTGTTAACCTATCATACTCAACAGTCTATTATCAAGATGCAAAACAGGTTTCCTCTTTTTGTAGTCTCTCCCATTCCCTGTCAGTATCTTCCTGTATCTTCTTGAGCATCCATTCATTGTCAGGCTTGAAGAGGTGTTTAAATCTTCCCTGAGGTTTCAGGAACTCTTCAACCGCTTTTTTCTCTTTGGGCTTGAATGTTATCTTTGTGACCCCGTTCTCTATCTCGTAGAGCGGCCAGCAGCATGTATCAACCGCGAGTCTGCACATAGTTATGGCGTCGTCGGTCTTCGACCTCCAGCCCCTGTTGCATGAGGATATGATATTCATAAATTTCGGCCCTTTTATATCGAGGGCCTTCCGGACTTTATTCATCAGGTCCATCCAGTGGCTTGGCGACGCCTGTGCGGCATAGGGAATATTGTGGGCCGCCATGATTTTCGTCAGATTTTTCCTTAATTCGGTCTTCCCCTGGACAACGCTTCCGGCGGGTCTTGTTGTAGTATCCGCTCCGTAAGGCGTGGCGCTTGAGCGCTGGATGCCGGTGTTCATATACGCGCCGTTGTCATAACAGATATAGAGCATATCATGACCGCGTTCCATGGCGCCGGAAAGACTCTGCAGCCCGATATCATATGTGCCGCCGTCTCCGCCGAAAGCGATAAATTTAATTTCCTTGTCTATCTTCCCCTGCTTTTTTAATGCTCTGTACATTGTCTCAACGCCGGAGAGCGTGGCAGCGGCGTTCTCAAAGGCATTGTGGATCCAGGGGATCTTCCATGCGGTATAGTCGGATATGCAGGTCGAAACCTCGAGACACCCTGTTGCATTTGCCGCTATTACGGGATAGTCGGATGCAAGGAGAACCATCTTCACGATGGTTGGAGCGCCGCAACCGGCGCACATCCTGTGCCCGGATGATAATAAAACTTCTTTATTTGAAAGTTCTTTTAATGTTATTCCTTTTGGCATGTTATTCCCTCACTCCTATGTATTCCTTGTTGCTCCTGACTGCTCCGGTTTTGACTATCTCCACAAGCTCATTGAGAACAAGCTCGGCATGCTGCGGCAGATAATCTCTGCCGCCAAGTCCATAGATCTTATTTATGAGAACGGGTTTTTCTTTATAAGAATAAAGACTTGTTGCGATATCCAGATATACCGGGCCGAAAGAACCGCCAAAGGCGTCGGCCCTGTCAAGAACACATAACGCCTTCAGATGTTTCAGAGCCTCGCCAATCTCCCGGTAAGGGAACGGCCTGTACAACCTGGGTTTTAACAAGCCTGCCTTTATCCCTTTTGCTCTGAATTCGTCGACCGTATCTTTCGATGTGCCGGCTGCTGAATTAAGAATGACAAGTCCGATCTCCGCGTCGTCGAGCCTGTATGCGTCAAACAAACCGTATTTTCTGCCTGAGAGTTTCTCGAAGTCTGCAGACACATCCAGCGTGACCTGGACAACCTTATCGGCGACCTCTGCCTGCGCCTTTCTGAACTCCATGTAATAGTCGGTAAGTATCAACGGTCCGTAGCTGACAGGATGCTCCAGATCGAGGAGCGGATTCAGGGTCTTGAATTCGCCGACGAAGTTCCGGACCC
>JBAZWR010000030.1:18158-24099 GCA_041660325.1 Thermodesulfovibrionales bacterium
TCATCCTCAAGATATTCGAGTCTCTCTATCGAGTGGCTTATAATAAAGCCGTCCATACAGACCATGGCCGGGAGCCGAATGTCCATATGCTCGGCTATACGGAATGCCTGGATAGCATTATCATATGCTTCCTGTCCATTCTCCGACCAGAGCTGTATCCAGCCGGTGTCCCTGGCTCCCATAGCGTCGGAATGGTCGCCGTGTATATTCAAAGGCGCCGACAATGCCCTGTTGACGACGGGCATAACGATCGGCAGTCTCGTGCCGGAAGCGATATACAATATCTCATTCATAAGGGCGAGACCCTGGGAAGAGGTCGCCGTAATGACCCTTCCCCCGGCTGCAGACGCGCCTACACATGCACTCAAAGAACTATGCTCGCTCTCGACAAGAATAATTTCAGTCTTTACCTTGCCGTCTGATATGAAACTTGAAAATCTCTGCATCATTTCCGTTGCAGGTGTGATGGGATATGCCGCGCAGACATCGGGGTTTACCTGACGCAAGGCATTGGCAACAGCTTCATTTCCTGTTACAGCGACAATCTTTGCCATTATTTACCTTCCTCCACCATGATGATAGCTTTCTTTCCCTTTTTGCCCGGGCATTCAAGGGCGCATATACCGCAGCCCTTGCAGTATTCATAATCAAACTCAGTTCGTTTGCCGTCTTTTACTTTTACGGACATATCAGGACAGAACAACCAGCACTTAAGACACTGTATGCAATTTTCTTCTATCCATACCGGCTTTGAAGACCTCCATGACCCTGTCTTAAATTTAATCGCACTCCCGGCTTCGGTTATGACTGCGCCGGGTGTGACCTCTTTCCAGTTTTTGAGTTTCATCCTTCCTTTACCTCCCCATACCCGCGTCTTGTCGCTTCGAGGTTGCCGTCTATGATCTTCTGCGCAAATTTTTTGCCGAAGCTTTTCCTGACATCTTCGAGGAGGTGATCAAGAGTCACCAGGCCCGTCGCTTTAACAACCGCGCCGAGCATGGAGGCATTCGGCATCGCCCTTCCGATGCATTCAACGGCAATTTTTGTTGCATCAATGGTATATACCTTTTGTCCCGGCTCCGCTTTTAATTTAGCCCTTATTTCTTTCGGGTCTTTAGAAGTATTGACGATAAATATCGCGTTCTCCTTTGCGCCTTCAGCGACATTCATAGAGTCAAGTAAAGTAGCGTCAACAACACTGACAACCTGAGGTTTCAATACGGGACAATGCATCCTGAGTTCTTTTTCGCTTATTCTGTTATAAGCCCTGAGCGGCGCTCCGGCTCTTTCAGGACCGTATTCGGGGAACGCCTGGACATACCGGCCTCCGCTCAGGCAAGCGTCTGCAAGAACTTTTGCAGCGGTAACCGTCCCCTGTCCTCCTCTGCCATGCCATCTTATTTCCATCATTTCAGCCATTTTTTATCCCTCCAATGGATTTAGACTCATAATTTTAGTCCATTCTACCCCATTTTGCAAGCTAAATGCTTAATCTTAAAATGTTTTTATAGCGGTAATAAAAAGGTCAAATATGTTATCAGGCTTAAAGTTATTTGACTAAATCGTCGGACTCCTTTATATTCTATAGCATGATACAAAGCATGACAGGGTTCGGCAGCGGGGCAAATGACACATTTATGGTCGAGATCCGTTCCCTGAACCACAGGTATCTTGATATTTTTATCAAAATGCCGTCTTATTTAAATCAATATGAGATACCGCTCAGGAATATTCTGAAGGGAAAATTCCAGCGGGGCAGATTGGATGTAGTTGTAACGGTAAATAAAGAAAAAGCTTCCAGGTGCGCCATTAACCGGGAGATGGCAAAAAATATTTATACCGCTCTGCAGGATTTGCAGACAGACCTCCTGATTCCCGGGGAGATAACCATAGAGACGCTTGCAGGATACAGGGAAATACTTACGGAAGAAGAGCCTGAATACAATGTCGATGAACTCCTGTCCGCGGTCCATGAAGCAGGCAAAGGTCTTGAGGCAATGAGGCTGCATGAGGGCAAGCTCCTTAGGGCGGATTTAATCGGAAGGATAGAGTCGCTTAACGTAATGAACGACAAAATCAAATCTCGCGCGCCCGCTGAAATCCCGGGATTGAGGGAAAAATTCACTGAACGCCTGAAATTGATACTCGATACCGAAGCTATTGACAGCAACAGGGTCCTCCAGGAAGCGGCGATACTTGCGGAGAAACTCGATATCTCTGAAGAGATAACCAGGATAGAAAGCCACGTCAGGCAGTTTGTTGAAATACTGAACAAAGGGACGACTGTCGGGAAGAAGCTTGATTTCATACTGCAGGAGCTTGGCAGGGAGGTAAATACCCTGTCCTACAAGTCTGCCGACTATTCCATCTCAAGCCTCGTGATTGATATGAAAACCGGAATAGAAAAGATAAGGGAACAGGTCCAGAATATTCAGTAGGAACGTTGCAATAAAAATACGTTTAACCCGAAAAATGCGATTAAACTATCAGAGAAACTGCATATGTCTGAAATAAATTTATTTTTCGATACAATAGTGTACTTATATAGATATGTTACCAAAATATTTTTATGCAATTACCATGAACTATCTTTTTAAATAATATCATCGAGTTAAATAAATTTATTTTGGACATACGCAGTTTTTGGGTTGTTTCTCCGTGGTAAAAGTTTTTGACGATACATCTAAGTTTGAAAGGGAACTTGCATGAAAAAAGGTGAACTGGCTCCGGTATTAGTAAACATAGGGTTCGGAAACGTTGTGGCTGCATCAAGGGTTGTTGCAATTGTAACGCCGGGTTCGGCGCCGATGAAGAGGTTAAGGGAAGAAGCAAAAAAAACCGGCAGATTGCTGGATGCAACCGAAGGAAGGCGCACCCGCTCTATTATAGTGACCGACAGCAACCATATTATCCTTTCCGCAATTCAGGCTGAAACCATCACTCAACGGTTTCTGGAAGGGACCGGGGCCATTGCAGAAGAAGATTAGAGGCAGTCTTTTCATCGTTTCCGCGCCTTCAGGCGCCGGAAAAACTACGTTATGCAAAAAACTCATCGAAAAAACGCCGGGCCTGAAATTTTCCGTATCTTTTACGACCAGGCAGCCGCGGTCAGGAGAAGTCAATAACCGCGACTATACCTTCATCGGCAGAGAAGAATTCAAAAAATTTATAGATAAAGGAGAATTTCTGGAATGGGCTGAAGTGCATGACGAACTTTACGGCACCTCAAAAAAGCGGATTGAAGCGCTTTTTGATGAAGGGGTTGACGTTATTCTCGATATAGATACACAGGGAGCTTTGCAACTTAAGGAAAAAGAAAACGGCACATATATTTTTGTGCTCCCTCCCTCTCTGGACGTCCTGAAGAACAGGCTCCATAAAAGGAAGACCGATTCGGAGGCCGAGATCGCAAAAAGGCTGAAAAGGGCCATCGATGAAATAAGAACATACACAGCCTATGATTATGTTATAATTAACGACGTCCTTGAGGACGCTCTCAGGGAATTCGAGGCGATCATCTTCTCTCACAGGGCAAGGACCGAATTAGTCGATCCGCTCTGGATGGAAGAAATGTTTTTTAAACAGGAGGAACAGTAGCAAAATGGATATTATTTCTTTACCAATCGAATATGACCATTCAAAAATAGACGGCAGGTTCAGGCTCATAGCGATAGCCGCCCAGAGGGCCAAAGAGCTTGCATTAGGGGCCGAACACAGGGTCAAAACAAAGTCAAAGAAGGTTACAACCATATCCCTTGAAGAGACAATAAGCAATACCGTTGAATTTCTGATCGGCGACGAGGCTAAAAAAGCCAGGGATGAGGCAAAGAAATTCGATTACAGAAAACTGCTTGAGGAGAAAAAGAGAGAGGTCACCAGCGAAGATCTTACCGAATTCGAGAAGGACCTGAAGGTATATCTCACGGAGAAGGAGACCATGGACAAGAAAGCCCTGGAGGGCCTCTTCGTTGAAAAGCAAGAAGAAAGCGCTGCAGAATAAATCCATACTCCTTGGCGTTACAGGCGGTGTTGCGGCTTATAAGGCAATCGATTTAATCAGAAGGCTCAGGGAAGAAAGCGCTGCGGTTACCGTAATAATGACCGGAGCTGCAAAACATTTTGTCACCCCCCTGAGCCTTGAAACGGCATCAGGCAATCCGGTCCATTCAGACCTTTTTGGAAATCCCATGGCGCATATAACCCTTCCCTCCCTTGCCGACGTCATGGTCATAGCGCCTGCTACGGCAAACATTATCGGTAAATTTGCAAACGGCATCGCAGATGACCTTCTAAGCACATGTCTTCTTTCTTGCAACAGCAAGGTTGTAATCGCCCCTTCGATGAACTGGAGGATGTACGAAAACACTGTGGTCCAGGAAAACCTCGGCAAGCTCCTTTCCCGTGGAATTATTCAGAGCGGTCCCGAAAGGGGGACCCTTGCCTGCGGCGAAGAAGGCGTCGGCAGAATGTCTGACGTCTCCGATATTATCGAAGCAATAAAAACCGCGCTAACAATAAATGACCTTTCAGGGGAAAAGATACTGGTGACTGCCGGTCCTACAAGGGAATACCTTGACCCTGTAAGGTTCTTATCCAACAGGTCGTCCGGAAAGATGGGATATGCCATAGCCGGGGCCGCATTAAGGCGTGGGGCCGGGGTGACATTGATCAGCGGCCCTTCGCACCTGCTACCCCCGAAAGGCGCCTTCTTTGTGCCGGTAGAGACTGCCGAAGATATGCTGAAAGCCGTGGACAAATATTCGCCTTCTTTCACAACGCTGATAATGACGGCAGCCGTATCCGATTTCAGGCCGGCAGAAATATCGGGGGGGAAAATAGAGAAATCCGATGAACTGCTTCTAAAACTGATCCGGACGCCGGATATCATTTCCGCGGCAAGGAAGAAAAAACCGGGACTCTTTATTGTAGGGTTCGCTGCCGAGACAGGGTCCGGTTTCGAAAAAGCAAAGAAAAAACTGAAGGACAAAAATATGGACATGATCATTTTCAACGACGTAACAGAGCCGGGCGCCGGCTTTGACGTTGACACAAATAAAGTGGTCATAATCGATAAGGGACAAGAGACAAGCCTGCCGCTCATGAGCAAAGATGCCGTAGCGGATGCAATACTGGACAGGTTGATAAAAATCAAAACTTGACTTTTTTTTCAATTTGGTTGAAAATTTGGACATACTATGGCGCTTGAAGATATCGAGAGACTTAAGGAAAAAATAAGCAGAGACCCTAATTCAAAGCTGTTTGTCCCTTTGGCCGAAGAATATAAAAAAGCCGGCATGCTTGATGAGGCCATTGAAGTCCTCACCGGCGGGCTCGAAAACCAGCCCGGCTATTTGAGCGCGCGGGTTTCGCTGGGGAAGATATTCATCGACAGGGGCATGCCCCTTGAAGCCCGGACGGAATTTGAAAAGGTCATCGCAGCGATCCCTGATAATCTCTATGCGCACAAGAAATTGGCCGAGATTTATAAAGAGCTCGGCGACAAAGACAAGGCGACAAAAGAATTAAGGACCGTTCTGAAGCTAAACCCCCTTGATGATTGGGCCGCGGCAAGTCTGTCGGAAATAGAGCAGCAACCCGCTACCCCGCCTGAAGAACTTCCGGCACCGGAGCCCCAGGAAGTTATTCCTGTTGATGAAAAAATGCCTGATGCTTCTTTTAGCGAAGAGGATATGGGACCATCGCAACCCCCATTCGTGCCTGCCGAAGAGTTACAGGTTAAGGAAAAAGAAGTCCCTGAATTTGCATTAGACGCCGAGGAATTAAAGCCGGGTGGACCTTCCGGGGAGATTAAAGAATTAAGAGACGAAGAAATAGAGGAAACCGCTTTAAGCGAAGAAGACATGGCCATATGGAAATCCCATGCCGAATCACTTAAGAGTGTTGAGGAGGAGGCAAAAGAACCTGCGACCTCCACGGATGA
>JBAZWR010000031.1:0-23359 GCA_041660325.1 Thermodesulfovibrionales bacterium
CATGCCGGTTGAAAACAATATCGCTCTCTCGGCGCCCTCGATCGCTGCCAGCTTGCGTTCACATTCCTGCTGGGTCGGGTTGCCGTAGCGGCCGTATTCGTGCTCGCGCACAACGCGTCCCTTAGTTTTTGCCTTCATGAACTCGAACACCTCGGTGGTTGAGTCGAAGTAGTAGTTGGAGGTCTGGACAATCGGCGTAGAGACCGAATAATAGGCTTTGGGAGTTCGGCCCAAACCGTGAATAGCGAGCGTAGCCGGTTTCCAGTTCCGGACTTTTGCAGATTTTTTAGACATCGGGGTTCCTCCTCTTATGCAAAGCGTGCTCAAGGGCTTCCTTGACCGCATCTACGCGGGGCGGCAGCTCGATTGGTTTATTTGCAAAACGGCAGGGGAAATCCAGCGCCTCTTCGTGGTAGCGGACCTTGAAGTCTGTGAACTTCAGGGCGTGCGCCGTTGAGATGACCACGACGCGCTCGGATTTATCAATCTTGCCGGATTTTAATAATTTGATCAGCGCTGCCAGCGCAACGCCGGTGTGCGGACAGTTCAACATGCCGAAGGTATCGCCGAGCGAAGCTGCGTCAGCCAATTCCTGCTCGGTGGCCTGTTCAACGATGCCGTTAAACTGCTTAAGCGTACGGACGGCCTTTTCGAAACTGACCGGGTTGCCGATCTGGATGGCGCTGGCCAGGGTCTTTTGGGCCTGGATAGGCTCGAAGGTCTCGAAGTTTGTCAGATACGAGCGGTAGAGAGGATTGGCGCGTTCGGCTTGGGCAACAACAATGCGGGGCAGCTTAGAGATCAGGCCGAGATCGCGCATCATTAGAAGGCCGTTGCCCAGAGCGGAGACATTCCCCAGATTACCGCCGGGAATGACGATCACGTCGGGAGTTTCCCAATCAAATTGCTGTACGATCTCTATGCCGACCGTTTTCTGTCCCTCTATGCGCAGCGAGTTCATCGAATTGGCAAGATAGATCGTCTCGTCATTAGTGATTTCCTTCACAATGCTCATACAACCGTCAAAGTCGGTGTCCAGCGACAACACAAGCGCGCCGTTGGCGATCGGCTGAATGAGCTGCGCAACCGATATTTTACCCTTGGGCAGCAGCACAATGGACTGAATGCCGGCAGCGGCGCAGTAAACTGCCAGTGCGGCGGATGTATCGCCGGTGGATGCACAGGCGACAGCTTTGATCGGCGCGCCTTCGCTGATCATCTGTTTTACCTGGGACACAAGCACCGTCATGCCGAGGTCCTTAAACGAGCCGCTGTGGGAGTTGCCGCAGAGTTTGATCCAGAGGTCCTCTATCCCGATCATTTTGCCGAACCTCTCGGCCCAGAACAGGTTGGTGCCGCCCTCGTAAAGAGAGACGATATTGTTGTTATCGATCTGCGGCAGAATCCATTCCTTTTTGCCCCACACGCCGGAGCCGTAGGGCCACTCGGTAGATTTGTACCGGTCTTCGAACAGCTTCATCCATGCTTTTGCGTCACGGCGGGCGAGGGCTTGCAGGTCATGCTGCACCCCCAGAAGCGAGCCGCATGTCTTGCAGCGATAGATGATCGAGTTAAGCGGATACTTAGTCCGGCACTGCTCGTTGATACATTGAAACCATGCTTGATATGACATAATTATAATCCTCGATTATTGGCCGGCGCTTCCGGCATTTATAGGTTTCATACGACGGAACCTGCAGCAGGGACTCATTTTCATAGTAATCTCTTTCCCCTGTTTTCGCATAAAGTATAACACAGCATCCATGTATAAAATGAAGAAAAATCTAACAGGCAATCGTTTGTTTCAGGTTTACCCGACCCTTTATTTTTTCTTTGCAGAGCCGCCGAATTTCTTTTTTATCTTGGGGAACACAACAAAGATAATAACTATTATCGCAACGATGATCAGTACTTCCAATTTTATGTTCCTTTCATTATCTCCAAAATCTCAGGAGCAGTCTAAGATATCGGACATGTATATATGCCGATTAATACTTATAATTTACAGCATTTTGTATCAATTTAAATCAGTCAGTTTATTGACAAAATCTTCTAAGACACTTAAAATCGGCTTTGTTCCAAAACTGCTTTGAGAAAAATCTGCCGATGCAACAACATTCCCATCCTTGAGGTCAACAAGTGACGCTGAGAATATTTTGAAATAATAATCTCTATAGGACGTTGCAGCATAATACTCATAACTAAAATGCAAGATATATATTGAACGCATTTCTTTTGATCTTTCCGGGAATGTTCCTTCTTCGCTTTCGACGATAGAATGTTTTCCATTTTGCATGTTGGCTTTGACTCTTGCCACCCTTTCTAAAACAACACTGAAGCCTTTTGATATTAATAAATGTTCTAATGTCTGCCGGATGCTCAAAGGGTCATCGCTATCACAAGATACCGCGATAGTGCGATGAGGAGGATAAATAGTATCAGCCTTGGATGAAACATGAACCGTACTTGTACAACCAAGAAAAAGGAATATTAACAAAACGACAATTATTCTCATTGTTTTCATTTTAATGCACTACCTGAGTAATTACAATGGAACTATCAAATTCAAATAGAAAAGACTCTCTTCTGCTAATATTCAACCTATTAGAAAATCAATGTTTTGTCAAACAAAATAAATTTGTAGGATCAATATATAAGATGCATTTATCAGCTCATGCTCATTGATGCTCGTTTATATGGTTGGTTGTTTAAACACTCTATTCTCTAAATCGTTTTAGAACTACTTACAACATAGAGCCTATCGACTAGAACCTATAACTACTAAAAAACTACTAAAAATTACTAATTTAGTATTTAGTTAGTTGCTCAAACAAGCTATTCTCTAAAGCTCATAGGGTTGTTTATCAGACGGCGAGGAATGATTTATTCGATCTTGTCAACAAGAGTTTTCTTGAAAAAATAAAAATTGGCAAGAAATTTTCCTTTAAGGCGGTTGAAAATTTAGAGGAAAAATTAGAAAGTTAGGGTTAACCCGGTAAGTTCAATAAATTCCTATCGATAAAAGATCTTCAATATGAAGATATGTTTTCCCTTGAGAATCGAAGTCTTGAAGGTCTGAGCAAAAATTGAACCTTTACTGTCTTTTTCAATTACTATCAAGAATATATATCCAGCCTCGTTGATAATCACCAAGTAGATCTTAGTTTATTTTCTATGAAATTAGAAGTTGAATATTTATTCCAGAGATTTAATCATTTTCTCCGATCGGATGTGGACTTTGTGAATAAGCAGATACATGTAAGGGCGGAAATTGCAAAATATAACAAAGATCGTTACATAGATTTAACACTTCAGGCTTTAACTGTTCTCAGAACGCAGAAGTTGAAGGTTGGTACCCCCTGCAGGAATTGAACCTGCGACACCAAGCTTAGGAAGAATATCTATGGGATTCCATAAGTGCTTGAAAATACTGTATAAATCCTTACCAGTCAAGCATCTACAGCCATTTTTATTTTATATATAGTTTTATATAATTCGATATGTTTCGATATGTTTTGTCACGATTTAGTCACGTGTTTATTAAATAGATTCTGGGACTTGTTCTAAACGCTGTCCTTATATTCTCGATATTTTCTTCAACAATTTTACAGAAGTCGAATAGTGAGAATTTCACAGAGGAAGAGAGGTTTTGAGGAATCAAAGACTTATCTTTATATCTCCCTATACTGTGCATTGGAGAGCACATCATCAGAAAGTTTGAATCCACCTGATAATCCTCAGGGATGCGAAATTGGGAATCACGAAGACTTTGTCCCGTAACACTCGCCTCGCAATTGAAACGGAAATTACTGCCACTTGTCAATCTGAGCCTTGCGCAAGTTAGCTGACAGTGTTTAGTTCTTCTTAATAGTAAGCTGTACTCTTTCATTGACAGAGATTATCAAAAAGGTGTAGATTTTAATTTAAAAAGGTGAAGTCCTTTTAAAGAAAACAACAAATGGCAGTATCCGATTTCCAATCGTTCTTTAAATCTTTTCTTGAGATAGCCGCTGACGGCAAAGAACATTCTCTGAACAATATCTTAAAGCGAAGAAAGAATAAGAAATTATTTATATGATAGTATGGAAATGATGACTAAGATACCGC
The DNA here is from genome assembly GCA_041660325.1 of Thermodesulfovibrionales bacterium. GTDB lineage: Bacteria > Nitrospirota > Thermodesulfovibrionia > Thermodesulfovibrionales > SM23-35 > DYFC01. Next base: position 4,108 of record JBAZWR010000031.1, read on the forward strand.
AGGTGAGGGAAAAACGCGTGTTTTTTACAGAAGGCATCTTGAGGGAGAGGGGAACAACGCATTATCTCCTGATCATCTTACTCTTGATCAGTCTTGCCATTTTAGCATCCTGCGGTTCGTCATCGGCTCCCACGGAATGGAAATTCGCCTACATGAGCGACAACAAATGGGACAAGAAGACCAGCGCCGTTCAGTATACGAACCTCGATGCTGTTCGGAGCATGGCCAATGACATGGTCATTCAGGGTGTTTCCCTCGTGCTTGTTGGAGGTGACCTGATAGATGGCAGGGGCGAGGATAACACCGGACTGACATCCCAGTACGAAGCATGGCTGCAAGCCATGTCGCCGGTCTACGCGGCCCAAATAGAGGTTTACGCGGTGCCAGGCAATCATGAATACTGGTGCGACAGCGCCGACAGTTGTACTTCCGCATGGGAACAGGCGATGGTCCCTACATTCCCGCCTGGCAGAACGGACAACCCGGCGATGCCCGGAAGGGAATTCAGTTTTGTCCATCGTAATGCCCTTTTTATAGGTCTGGACCAGAACCAGTTCGGGCCCTCCTTCCCCGCCTACTATCGAGGCAATAGCATTGACTGGATAGTAGACCGCCTGGCCACGCGTGATGTTTCGCTACAGCCCCATGTCGTTGTTTTCGGCCACATGCCTCAGTTCATGACGCAGTGGGGCTGGACGCGGCCCGAAGACATGGAGAATCGTGAGGCGTTCTGGAGCCTTCTCGGTAGGGCCGGGGGGCATCTCTATTTTACCGGCCATTCTCATGCCTATGCAGTGGGTCTCGCTTCGACGCAGGACGGCCTATATTCCCTCTACCAGGTTATCTCAGGCTCAGGAGGGGCCGAAGCGGAGACTACGGCCTGGGACGGTGAGTATTACGAAAAGGCTCGCGTCCAATCCGTTGACTGGGACGACAATCAGTATCTCCTCGGTTATGCGTTGATAACCATTCGCGGAAGGGACGTAAGCATGGAGTGGCGCTATGTTGACCCGGCGTCAGGTACCTTCACCTCAAGAAAGGTTTTCTCCTATCGTCAACCATAAAATAAATCGGGAGTTTCCTGAGGGTTCAGAGCAATGCTCCACATCGCGCAGGAGAAATGCCAGAGCCTGTGGACTGACCTGGTGGATTTGCAATCTCACTTTCTCCCTATATCACACGCACATAACAATCCCGACTGAGATGCGGAGTTTATCCCAAAATGATTGATTCACCTCTGATACGTACACCGTACTAAACACCGGCTGATTTTATTGCGAGCAAAATTTCAAATCGGATTGAAGGGCAATTTTGGAAGCGTGCTTAGTTCTATGCTGATCCTATATGCACAAGTCTATTTGCCAAGAGATCCTCCCTTGCGGTAAGGTCTCCGGCTGCCGAGGGCAGTCCGGACCTTTGTATTTCCTTGATTTGCCGGGACAAAACCAAGAAAACTTTACTCTTGATGCATAACGTGTAAAAGACAAACCTGTAACGCTATCGGTTACTGTCTGATTGTGAAAGACAACTTTTTCATATATCATTTAATTACAGCAATAGGGAACCGGGCTCTCAAGCCCAGTAGATCGATGTAAAAGAAAAAGGAGGGGAAAATGGCATTTTTAGTAAAACGGCCTGACTTAACCCATAACCACGGTGTTAGCTTCCTTTTTAGATGTTTGATTGCGATTTCACTGCTAATCGGTTTAACGAGCCCCGGCTTAACGAGCTCCGGATACAAAGAGGATTCGAAATCTGAGGCACAGCTTCTAAGTACGTCGCGACCCCCGGCGCTTGATGTCACGAGATGGGGCTTAGTCACCGCACCAGTTTATGGGACCTCCAACAGAGGTGCTTACAGGCGTGCTGAACTGTTTGCCGGTCCGAAAAAGTTCGGGAGTTATTTTGCCGGCGTGCTGCCAAATGGCCGGGTCGTGAAGCCGGCTGGCGTCAGTACCCAGGTGGGTATGAATCCTCTCGGCGTGGTTCTGACATCGGATGGGAAATATCTCATAACCAGCAATAACGACGAGAATGACATCGGTTTCGAGTCTTACCAGAATCCGAAGAATATAGGGTCCTATTCGCTTTCCGTCATTGATACCGGGAGCATGAAAGTGGTTTCCAATATCTCCGCAGCCTCCAAGACGGGGAGTTCCTTCTACATAGGATTGCAGGTGACCGGAACCGGTCCCTACACCCTATGGGCATCCGGCGGTGCTGACAATGACGTAAAAATCTTTGACATCAGCGCAACGGGGGTGATTTCCAGCACTCCTGCAACAAGAATCCCCATACCCCCGATTACTCCTGACAATCAGGGATTCGTGACCAACTATACTCCGGATCCGACCTTTTTCGGCGCCTCCACTTTTACCGGCTTCCCCTGGGGTTTTAACGCCTCGGGCGCGCAGGCTACTTGGCCCGCCGGTTCCGCCCTAAGCCGGGACGGCAAATTTCTCTATGTGGCCTGCAACGCCGATAACAGCATTGCCGTCATCGATACGATCAAGAAACAGGTAGTGAAGCAGGTGGCGGTAGGGTATTTCCCGTACGGGGTGTCATTGAGCGGTGACGGGCAGACGGTGACCGTTTCCAACTGGGGAATCACGGAGTATAAGTTCAAGCAAGCGACTTATGATAACAGCGTGGTTCCCCCGAAGTTGACCGCCCTTGCCCCTGTCCCCAATAATCAAGCCGATGGATTCTACGTCCCCGTCACGAGTACGAGCGGCGTCAATCCAAAAACCTCCTCGATCTCCATCCTGAATGCCCCTGGCGGCGATGGATCAAAGCTCTCCCTGGTCAGGTCGGTCTACCAGGGCCATGCAATCGATGCGCTGAACACTGTGGGTGATACTCACCCATCCGCGACGGACATCTTGGACAACGGCAACGTCCAGATCCTGTACGTAACAAAAACCAATAGTGACAGGTTGGGCGTTATCAACCTTGCCAACAATGAAACTCTTGGCGATATAGATCTCTCTCCCCTGAAGGTTGGCGGCGTCAAGGGGAATGCCTTGGTCGGCGCCTACCCCAACGCCATTGTCATCTCACCGGATAAGAGGCGGATGTACGTGGCCGAGGCCGGGATAAACTCCGTTGCAGTGCTGGATATCACCAATCCGTTCCAGCCGAAACTGTTGGGTCGAATGCCGACGGGCTGGTATCCAACGGCACTGGCCCTTAGCGGTGACGGCCAGTATCTATACGTCGTAAACGCCAAGGGAGTGGGCGAAGATATCAACCCCAACATTAATACGAAATTCTCACCATCGCCGCCCACAGGACTTGGCTCCGATCCGAACACCGACAGCCACTGCATTTTCGGCACCGTGCAGAAGGTCGATCTCACTTCTATCCATTTGAGCGCCTTCAACGTGCTCGCAAACAATTACTCGATGCAGAAACATGCGAATTCCAGCGTGGTTCCAGTTGGTGGACCGCCGTCTGGAAAAATCAAACATGTATTTTACATTCTACAGGAGAATAAGACTTTCGATTCGATGCTGGGCAATATAGAGAGTCTCAGTCCTTACGCCAGCGTAATCTTCAACTACCGGGACGGCTCGCAGTATACAAACCAACAATTTACGGGTGTTACCGTGAATACGCAATTGCTGGCGCGCAAGTTCGCCACTGCGGTTAACTACTATTCCGATTCGGAAGAAAGCTTTGCCGGCCATAATTTCTGCACATCGGGAACTGCGACCGACTATACCGAGAAGACACTTCTGATGTCAAACGGACGAGGTTGCCTGATGGACGGCTACAATCCGGAAGAGTACCCGGAGAACGGTTATATCTTCAACAACGCTGCTCGCAATGGCGTAGACTTCAAGGTTTTCGGAGATCCCACGCTCATAGATGGCTCGGATACCGGATCATTCACCAAGTCGACTACCATCGACGACCCCAACAGCGGAAATCTGGGATATCCGATGTTGGCCATTCCCAATATCAGCGTAACTGATCCACTGCAAAATGGAGGAGACGTTGACAGTGTTACTCAGGGATTAGGGCAGTCCTATTTTCTCCAACTGCCCATGCTCGCCATTCTGGGCGAGAATAATGCCAGTGGTGAGCCACGCATGGACACCAACTATCCGGGATTTAATCTCAACATCTCCGACCAGCGCCGCGCAAAGGAGTTCATCCGCGATTTCGACCGAATGGTAAGCCAAGGCACACTGCCGCATTACATTCATATTTGGCTGCCAAATAGTCACACGGGGTATGGTGCGCCCCTGCAGGCGCCGAACGCACCACAGGTGGTCACGAATAGCCCGATGCAACAGGTTGCTGACAGTGACGTTGCCTTGGGCATGATTGTCAATCACATTATGAACAGCCCGGTGTACTACGATCAAGCAACAGGCGAGGGCAGTGCGATTTTCATGACTTTTGACGATGCCCAGGCCACGCTGGACCATATTCACCCCCATCGGACCCCGCTGATTGTTGTCAGCCCATATGCGAAGCCCGGTTACGTGGCTAAAAGGCATTACTCCTCGGCTTCCGTCGTAAAGACCGAAGAATTGTTGCTGGGTCTGCCGCCGAACAACCTCGGCGACCTCTTTGCAACGGACTTACGCGATCTCTTCCAGCCCAAGTACAACAAGATTCATGCAAGTGATGTTCCTGTCACCAGGGTCGCAAGTTATACGCCGTCAAAGGAAGGCAAACGGATCTGGTCTCTAGCCAAACGCCTCGACCTCTCAGGTGTCGACCGCGACAGCTTTCGGCTTGGGGCATTGGCGCGTTTGTCAATCGGCGCGGACGATCTGCACCGTGCCGCGAAGAGCAAGCGACGGCTGTACTCCCGGTCCTACAAGGCTAAACAAGCCAGACTGTTTGGGGATGCGCTGAAACTTGTGAGCAGCGACGCCCGGCACAATGACAACGACTAAGAGAAAGAGGCCGTCACATGGTGACACATGGTGACACATGGTGGAGAAAGGACAGCAGAGAGCCCATCCATCTCGTTGGGAACATGATTTCGACGGAAGATTCTTGCGACTGTGTAGGGGGGGTCCCACCAATAAACGGCACTATACATAAACAATGGAGGAGGCAGTTATGAACACACGCTACAGAAATGTTAGATTATTGGGTTTGATGTTTGCCCTGATACTGCAATTGCAACTGGTTGCATGCGGAGGTGACAGCGGGACCAACAACACTGACAAAAACTTCCCGGCAGTTGTATTCTCGGATGTCCATTTCAATCCTTTTTATGACCCGTCTCTTTTTTCGAAGCTTGTCGCTGCGGATGCCAGCGAGTGGGCAAATATTTTTAAGACATCAAGCATATCAGCACCTTCGGTATGGGGTGGCGATACCAACTACCCTTTGCTTGTACTTGCACTCTCAAGCATAAAGCAGAACTTGGGAGTGAGTCCGCTCATTATTTATACCGGCGACATTCTTGGGCATAACTTTCCGCAAACATTTTTCAAACTTTATGGGAGCCAAAACCCTCCAAGCGCTGCAGACGTTGCAGCCATGAAGGCCTTTACCGACAAGACGGTTGCTTTTTTTATGGAGCAGGTGAGGTCGTCTGTCGGAAACATTCCCGTCATGTTCGCCGTTGGAAATAGCGATTCATACACAGGCCTTGGACCGGATAGCAGTTTTCTTTCCGATACGGCGGAACTTTATTACACGGACTTTTTGAATGGCACCGGAGACCATCAGGCATTTCTTAATACCTTCACAAGAGGGGGGTATTATTCCGTAGAGCCGAATGGCACAAACTTGATGGTGATAGGACTCAATACATTCGAGTTTTCCCCGTTTTTCGGCGACACCACTTCGAGTGCAGTAGCCGCTGAACTCGCCTGGTTAGATTCAACACTTGCTTCGGCCCAGGCCAGGGGTAAAAAGGTGTGGCTCTTAATGCATGTGCCTCCGGGCGCAGATAAATATTCAACCGCTCAATCTGTTGATTCCAACGGTCACATTACAAGTGCAACAATGATGTGGAATCAGGATTACCAGACAAGTTTTTTGCAAATACTTTCGAAATATCCGGGCGTTATAACTCTGACGCTTGCTGCGCATACCCATATGGACGAATACCGTATCTTGTCATCTTCTGATGTTCTTGAAATAACGCCTTCCATAGCTCCGTACTTTGGCAATAATCCTGCCTTTAAGGTCTTTACATTTTCTCACGATACGTTTAAACCCACCGATTATAGTTCCCTGAACTATGACCTCGCTACTAACCCGGGACAGTTCAATAGCTATTATACTTTTTCGACAGCATATTCCGTGCGGGGTCTTTTGAACGATTCTTTGGCGCAACTTTTCCCAATACTTGTCACGAGTAGTGCAAAACAGGCACTTTACAGAGGACACTATTTTTCCGGACATAATTACTTAATTCCCGTTACCAATACTTTTAATCCCATTACCGATAAGAACTGGCCGGTTTACTGGTGCGGCATTGGAAATATGGGAGAACCGGATATTGTCGCTTGTGTGAACTCCTATTAATGTTTACAAACAAATCATCAAGGGAGGGTTATGAATATGAATAGGATTTCCGTTGTACGGTCGCTGTTGCTGGCCCTTACCCTGACGCTGCTCGTGTATTGGGCAAATATCCTTTAGCAAAAGGGATGAGTTTAATGCTAAGTAATCAAAAATCTTGGCAAAGAATACAATAACATCATTCTTCTCTGGCAAAGCCCCTTGACGATTTTTGAGTTCAAGAATTAATAGCACTTCTGGATGTCCAGCTACAATATCGACTTCATGGTAAACACCAGATGCAGCATCAAGTCCGCTTCCAAGATGCAATTCGCGCTCTTGCGAGATGGTCCACCCTATAAATGTACTCACACAACTTTCACGGAAGCGTTGCTCAAAACCTTGATCAGGTAACGGTTCACGTACAGCATGCTGCCAATCAAAGGCAACAAATTTATAGCAATGCCGCATAAATCCAAGTGTATTTTCAGGCAAACTGAAATTTTCTCGAATGCTCATAAATCACATAATATGACAAGTGATTTCCGGTTTCTGTTCATGTGGGTAATATTATCATACCTATTCGATTTTTACACAATATAAAAACGCGTGTACTAACGGCCCATAATGATTATTGGGATGGTAACCAACAGCTCGATAGCACCCTCTTATAAATTGATGTGTTCACAAATACCAAAAGAAACATACACTCTTGAACGCCAGCAGAGTGTTGCGGATTACAGGAAGTAATCATGAGCGAGGGAGGCGGGATTTTCCCGCGCTCCCGCTGACCGAGCGGGACTGTGTGAAAACGCTGTATTTGTGATAACCCAGATATGTGGTTCCTGAAATTAGGCTCTTAGAATCGATTCTACGAAGGCAATATTGATCATTATGATTGTTAGGGGGCGGGAGACCTTCCGGCGGAGCCGGTGGCCTCTCGCCCCCGCCTTCTTTGGGTTTATCAATAGTGCCATATCTCAACGGATTATTAAATCTGAGGGGTTTAGAGGAGATGCTTTAAGTCTTCTATCGTTATGCCGGAATCTTTTAAGATACTTTTCAGGATTTTGGGATGTAGGGTATCTCCGGAATGGTAGGGAACAGTTACTCTCCTGCCAGAGAGATTTTTATAAATTTTGTGACTGCCACTTTGACGGCTGAGGGAGAAACCCGCCTTTTCTAACGCTCTAATAATGTCCTGGGCAGTTACTCGCGGGAGTTTTTCACTCATACCGCAACTTCTAAAGAGGTTAAGCTCACTGATTGGGCCTGCGGTATTTCTTCACCAGATGCGATCCGATCCTCGATATGAAGGCGTATAGCATCCTTAACGTTTTCTAAAACCTCTTCATAGGTGTTACCCTGAGTATAACAGCCTTGAAGTTCAGGGCAAAAGGCAAAATATCCTTCTTCGTCCTTTTCTATCACTACCGAAAATCTATATCCAGCCATATTATAAACCTCCCTCCATATCTGTTTCTATTCTATACAAAATTGAGTATAAAAAGAAGCTATTGAAAAAATAGCTTGATAAGGGATGTTCATATAGACCATTTGTGATGAGTTTTAAGGGAATTATTTGAGGATAATTAACAATTTCTATATTTCAGGTTTTTTATATGAACGTATATATACTTCTTGATCTTCGGATGGTTCTTTGTGCCCTATTTTTTGTTTCTTTCCGATTATGAAGTACAAAATAGTACCCATATTTTCAATTATGCGCCTCCAAATACTAATTTTACTTTAATTAGTAGAAATTTAGTAGTTAGGGTTACATGCCAAATAGTCCTTATGCCAAAAAGTTATATGCAAATCTGAACGCCTGAGAGATTATAAGAAATTGTATTTTGAAGAGTGCTCAAGAAATATTGTGAATCGCTTAGGAAGAAATATGCTATCCCCTGCAGGAATTGAATCCCGAACGCTTTCGGGATTTAGGAAACCAATAGTCATGGCGCTGAAGTTGAAAGATGGTACCCCCTGCAGGAATTGAACCTGCGACACCAGGTTTAGGAAACCTGTGCTCTATCCTACTGAGCTAAGGGGGCACTGTTTAAAAACAATAACTTACGGGCGAAGCTAAATTACACAAAGTCTTTTGGTGTCCAATTCGCTGTCTATATGCTGAGGAACCCTTTTCAGTTCCTGGTAAACACTCTCATTCATAGGTAGTATCCTAATTTCTTTCGTCTTTGCACAATTGACAGTAATCTTTCGTTCGTTAAAGTCAATATTTTTCCGCTTCATCTTGAGGATTTCCTGTTTTCTCAGTCCGGTGTTAAGAGCTATTATAACAATTGGGCTAAGATACTTACCAGCCCCACTCTGAGGAATGACTTCAAAGAGGTAACGTGATTCAAAGATCGGCTGCAAGCCATTAAGACTTGTCAGATCCCTTGCATAGGAATTGTGGGTTTTATTGGTCTTTGAAAACTCCTTATATATCTCAGAAAACTCCTTAAAAAGAACCTTCTTTTCCTCAAGGATGCCCAAATACTCTTCTTTGACGATCTTGACCTGGACATCGCTTAAGACCGTCTCGGCCGGCTTTTTAGAAGTCCCGACCTTCTTTCTTCTCCGGTTACCGTTGTGGTAGTAATCTATATACCAGTGTTTGCCCTTTTGATAGATAGCCATGGATTCTATTTTACTACATTTTCTTTTTCTAGTGACATTTGCCTTGGCAACTGCACACCAAATTCCCCTTTGCTTTCTCGAATGCCTCCCGACCTTCTCTAAAAGAAAGAACCGCAATGCCTAAGGCGCCGAGAGAGTCCAGAAGCCCTAATCCGGTCAATTCATACCCGGCGCTCGAAATGAGAAGAATAACGGAAAGCCACATGCATATCTTTGAGCAGTTAGCATCTGATAGCAATGCCTGAGATTTGAACTGTGTTCCAATTTTTACTTTATAATGAATAAGCGCCCACATAGAAAGAATTGAAATAATCGAAACGATAATCCCCCAAAAAGTGGTTTCCGGCTTGTATCCTTTGTAAACATTTATAAGTGCAATAATAATCAGGCCGGCAGAAAGGATATAAAAAGCTGTCCCGGTAACTCTAAGAGCGGTCCTTTCAAAGCCATCGTGATTTTGAGTGCCGTTTTGTCTCATTCTCCGAATCATGTGCCATATTCCGATGCCCGATATCACTTCGACAAAGGAGTCCACTCCGAACCCGAATAGGGTAACGGTGCCGTCTTGAAAGCCAAAGAATACGGAAACCATACCTTCAAGAAGATTATAGAAAATAGTGACCAAAGCAAGAGCCGACGCCCACTTATAAAAGGTCAATTTTCCTTTGAGTTGATTCACCAAAATGGGTTCCATTTCTTATGATAACATTATTAATTTCAGTCTGTTCGTTTCCAAAAAGATAATCCCCCTACAGGTTGCTGCGTTAATATGCGCGGGATTATTCTTCATCCCACCTCCGGAGACATGAGTTTAATTTAGCAATCCCTTGCGCCATATTTCTTCTTTATGCTGCATGATTCCGAGCTGCAACCCGGACAATGCCCTTTCTTCTTCCAGAGGGATCGATATAGAATATATACCGATCCGCCGATTATCAAAACCATCAATATTATGTCGAAAAATCCCATTTTTATCCTCCTGTTTGAAGTCAACCGCAGGAACTTCCGTTTCTACGGCTTTAAGTCGTTCTAACCTAATCCCAGCAGCTTTCCGCCCTGATAGATCACCAAAGACACTCCCCAAGCCAGGAACATCTGATAAGTAAAAGCGATGCCGTACCACTTCCACGTGCCGAGTTCCTGCACCATCGCCACAGCGGCTATCACGCATGGCATGTAAAGGAGAACGAAAGTGATAAAGGCATAAGCTGACAAAGGGGTAAACCGGTTCTTTAGAACCTCCCGGAGGGGGTTCCGCTCCGCTGCCTTTTCAGCGGATTCTTCGGTGGAGATAGTCGAAATCCCGAAGGTTGAAAAGACATTAGAAAGTGAACCTCTAACTGCGCCTGCAAACGATACGCCGACCTCTTTCAGGTCTTCCATAAATGTAGGAGGTTCTTTCTTTTTGTCCTCCTCCTTTTGCACGTATATCTCGCCCATTGTGCCGACCACTATTTCCTTTGCGATCAGTCCGGCGATAAGGGATGAACTCGCTTCCCATTTGCCGAAGCCGAGGGGCTCAAGCGCAGGCGCAACGACCTGTCCTACCTTGCCGAGGTAAGAATCCTTTTTACTCTCAACTCCCCAGGGCAGGTTGAGCAGAAACCAGACGAGTATCGAGACCGCGAGTATATAAGTTCCCGCCTTAATAAGAAAGTGCTTTCCCTTTTCCCAGGTGTGGATCATCAGACTCCTTAAAGAGGGCATCCTGTAAGGAGGCAGTTCCATAATGAACATCGGTGCCTCTCCTCTGAAAAGGGTCTTCTTAAAGACGACTCCCATCATTATCGCCAGCGCAATCCCCATCACGTAGAGAGACCAAAGCACCGTCCCGGCGTGAGTAGGGAAGAAAGCCCCGATAAAAACCACATATACCGGAAGTCGCGCGCCGCACGACATTAAGGGGATAAGCAGCGCTGTAAGCGCTTTGTCTCTCGGATTTTCGAGGGTCCGCGTCGCATCTATGGCCGGGACGTTGCAGCCGAATCCGAGCAGCATCGGAATGAACGATTTGCCGTGCAGGCCTATCGCATGCATCGCCCTGTCCATGACAAATGCAGCCCTCGCCATGTATCCGCTCCCTTCCAGAAAAGTAATGAAGAACATCATTGCGAATATCACCGGCACAAATACAAGCACATTACCGACCCCTGCGAAAATCCCGTCGGTGACAAGAGACGCTGTCCAACCGGGCGCATGGACAAGTCCGATAGCGGCCTCCGCCCACCTCTTAAAGGGTCCCGATATCATTTCTCCGATCCAGTCTGAAAATGGCTTCGACATATCAAAAGTGAGCTTGAACATTATCCACATAGCAGTGAGGAAGATGGGGATGCCGAGAAACCTGTTCAGCACGATGCCGTCGATTTTTTCTGTAAGCTCCATTTTTCTGACATCGGGCTTTTTCAAGGCCTCGCGGGTCAGACCCGATGCCTGCGCATACCGAGCATCGGCCATGATCGATTCGATGTCATCCCCGTGGGCTGCCCGCAAATGCCTGAGCGTTTCGCCCAGGAGCCCGCTTTCATCGAGGCCGGTCTCCTCCAGAACATAATGGTCGCCTTCCATTAACTTGAAGGCGAGCCACCTCAACGGATAGGCGACCGCGACCGAGGAATGGTCCTGCATCAGGTGGTCCCCGATGACCCGCACCGCGGATTCGAGGTCATCGCCGTAATTAAGATATTTCGGCGTGTGCCGCGAGGGGTTTTCGGCGCATGAGATCGCCGCCGTAATCAGCTCTTTCAACCCTGTCTTTCTCGTGGCAACCGTGGGAACGACTGTAACGCCAAGCATCTTTTCCATGGCCTTCGTCTCGACCTTATATCCCTTCTTCTCCGCCTCGTCATAGATGTTCAGGGCCATGACGACGGGTATCCCGAGTTCCAGCAACTGGACCGACAGATAGAGGTTCCTTTCGAGGTTCGTTGCGTCAACGACATTGATGACGACGTCGGGTCTCTCGTGGACAAGATAGTCTCTTGCGATCACTTCCTCCTGCGTGTAAGGGCTAAGACTATAGGTCCCCGGCAGGTCGACGAGTTTGATCCTTTTTCCTTCAAACTCGAAAAACGCCTCTTTCTTTTCGACCGTAACACCGGGCCAATTGCCCACATGAAGCCTCGTTCCTGCTATGGCATTGATGAGGGTCGATTTCCCTGAATTCGGATTTCCTGCAACAGCAACAATGATCGTCTTTTTTTCTATGAAGAGTTTGTCTTCTGCGCTCTGTCTTCCGTATTCTGTTGCTGTACTCACTTCAGCACCTCCACTTCAATTCCCTCTGCCTCTTTTTTTCTAAGAGAAAGGCTGTAGCTTTTAATTCTCACTTCGATAGGGTCGCCCAGGGGGGCTATCTTTTCGACCTTCACTTTTTCTCCGATCAACACACCCATATCCATAAGTCTCCTTTTTAAAGGACCTATAGCCCCTATCTTTCTTATCGTTCCTTGCTCTCCGGGTTTCAACATCGCCAAATTCATTCTTTCCTCCTTACCATTATTTTCATCGCCATTCCCCTGCCTATGGCGATCCTTGACTCATCCACCTTTAAAAGAATGGGGCCGCGCCCCCCGTTGTTTAACATTTCAATCATTTTGCCGCTGCGTATGCCGATATCCTCGATTCTTGCATCGGCCTGTCCATTTTCTTTCCGGGCGGAGAGGCATCTCCCTATGTGCGAAGAAACCTCGATCACCTCTGCCTTCTCGCCGGCACTCAAAAGCCCTAAAGGTAACATATTCTTCTCCATTTAAAACCTGAACGTAACGCCGGCCAGAATAGTCTGATCCGCTTCCGGCTTCGTCAGGCCATATTTATATCCGGCATCGATGTCTATGCTTTCCGTAGCGGAATAGATGAAGCCGCCTAAAAGAAAGGCGGGATCGGTATGGAAACTCTTGTCAGTGTTTCTCTGTATCCCGGTATTTGCAACTAATTTAAGACCTTTTGCAACCTCCACTTCAGAGGCGATGGAGGCATGCCAGAGGGGACCCCTCTGATCGAGCCTGTTTTCGTTGCCGATATATCCCAGGTTCACGTGAAACTTCCACGGCGTCATTTCCTTGGTGGTAATGAAAAAGAGGCTATACGTCGTCCGCCCTGTGCCAAACTGCTTATCTTCGTCGCCTGTGGGGAAGGTGATACCGGGCTTCAATGCAAAGCCCAGTCCGTCTTTCTCATAGAATCTCCATTTTAGTGCTATTGCTACATCTCCGAATCCGCCGTGATGTGTGGTTGTCCCGGAATCATCCGTCCTGATCCACAGGTAGGGAACGCCCACGCTGACATCCACCGAATCGATCACTCCATAGGTAAGTGTTGAAACAGTCGGGGTGGTAAACTGGATCACTTCGTCGTTGTTGTCGCGTCCGTACTGGCCATTTATTTCGAGCTGGAACTTCCCCTTGCCTTGAATGCCAGTGTCGTCGGTTATCAATGGATGTTGTGCAAACGTTTCTCCTGCATTAATGAGGAGCAGCAATACAGCCCATAGAATCCTATGTTTTACTCCCGGCTTCTGAATCTTCATCTTCTTCCTCCTTTTTTGACGCGTATCCTTTTTCAGATATGCCGGAGTTTGTCCCGAACATCTTTACAGACCCTCGCGTTTATTATTTATAATGATAAGCATTATCATTAGAGTAGCAAATTTTTTTATCTGCATTTCTTGCATAATCCGTATATTTCAAGCTTATGTTTCTGTGGGAGGAAGTCATTTGCCTCCGCAAGCTTATCCTGGAGCTTCTCGATCCTCTCATCCCTTACCTCTATAAATCTTTCGCATTTCAGACAGATCAGATGATCGTGATGTTCCTGCCCGATTTTCTGTTCATATCTTGTTTTTTGTTTCCCTATTTTTATTTCATCTGCCAAGCCGCAGGCAGACATAAGCTTTAAATTTCGGTCTACGGTCGCATAGCCAATGTCCGGCTCCGTTCTCCGAACCAAGTTAAACAATTCTTCGACCGTAATATGCTTATCCGCAGCGAGGAACGTGTCAAGAATTGCTTGCCTTTGTCTCGTATGGCGCAACCCTTTTTCTTTTATATAGCGCTCAAATATGTCTTTTGCCTTATTCATGATCACAAAGAGAATCAATCATTCCTATAATGATTATTATTATCATTTAGGTATCGGCTTGTCAAGTCTTTTTTAAACCTTTCTCTAAAGAGGGAAATGGCAACGAAAATTTCTCACTGGCGATCCTCTTGAGGCAAGTCATGAAGGCCGCCTCTTATGCGTACGGTGAGAAATAATTAATACTTATTGTTGCTTGATACTAAAACCTATGAGTACCGTGCAACGTTATCGAGGATCTCGGAACGATACTTTCACTCCTTAATGGACCGGACTCAATGAGTTTTTTTATGCATTTTTTGCTCATACATCAATTTGTCTGCTTGAACCAACAGTTCATTAATAGAGCAAGGATGTTCCGGGTCGTAGAAAACTATCCCTGTGCTTAGTGATAATTTGTACCCACGGTTTTTTCCCGAATTGTAAATCTCAAGACTTTTTTGCAAACGAGAAATAATTATCTCGATATTATCTCCGGCCGTCCCTACCGGGATAACCACAAACTCATCTCCTCCAATGCGAGCGATGATATCCGATTCCCGATAGATTTTCTTGAAGATATTTGCAGTCTCTACTAATACCGTATCACCTTCTTTATGACCAAAGGTATCATTAATTTCCTTGAGATTATCTATATCAGCATATAGTAAAAATATACCTTGCTTTTGCCGTTTGGAGAGCTTGAATAGCTGATCAACCAAGGTCAATAATCCCCGTCTGTTGTAAACACCCGTGAGTTGATCAGTAAGGGATAAGGTATGCAGCTTCTCTTCCATAGTTTTATAGTCTGTAATGTCTTTAGAAATAACAGTTACCGCTTCTACTGTCCCATCCGAATTTTTAATGGGACTTAGAGTGAGAAGGAAATATCTACCGTCCCTGCTGCTCTTATGCTCATGACGGACTGATTCGCCGGTGTTGAATACATTATTGGCCTTTTCAATAAGCCATTTTGTTTCATCAGACGAATGAAACTCACTATATGCATGGCATAGATATTCGTTGCCTGAAAAGCCCATCCTTGTTATATGCTTCTTGTTCATGAAAATATATCGGTAATTCCTATCTAACAGATATATTGAATCTTCAGTTGACTCAACCAGAGAACGATATTGTTCTTCACTTTTTTTCAGTGCTTCCTCCGCATTCCTGCGTTCAGTTATTTCATTCTCTAACTCCAAGGTCCTTTTGGCAAGGCCCTCAGCATATATCTTCACATCTTGGTCCTTTTTGTTTATGTCCTGGAGAGTAACCTGAGTAAGGTTCATTATTGCGTAGACAAAAAAAGCGCCTCCAAGGAAAACGGTACCTGTTACTATTTCTAAAGGGAAAGAGATTCCTAAGATTAAAATTATAACGGAGAGGATATAACCGAAAAAAAAGAAGACCATAAGAGATAAGATAAGTACCCATTTAATACGTAAGTTTTCTGAAACGTCTTTCCTGATTTTCAGGCTTATTGCTATTGAGGACAGCATGATTGCAGCCCCGATTAAGATTTGAGCGACAGTTATAGTTTTAATGAAATTCATAAATGAAAAAGGGGACCACATTTCTAAACAGCCAATGAAAATAGCACTACGGTTTCCATTCTTTGAGAAACTTAAAAAATACCGCTGCCACTTTCGAGTCAAAATGTTTTCCTGTCTGATCTTTCAGATACTCCATAATTTTCCCTTCCTGCCAGGCTTTCCGATACGGGCGATCAGAACGCAATGCATCCCACACATCTACTATTGCAAAGACGCGCGCTGACAGAGGTATTTGTTCACCCTTCAATCCACGGGGATAGCCTGTGCCATCCCATTTTTCGTGATGACAGTAGGGAATATCCAGAGCAGGACGCAGGAATGCAATGGGAGAAAGCATTTCATAGGCGAACATCGGGTGTTTATGCATGATTTCCTTTTCTTCAGCGGTAAGTGTGTCAGGCTTAAGCAAAATGTTGTCAGGTATTCCGATTTTACCGATATCATGAAGTAAAGCGCCCCGGCGCATATTGACGAGTTCGGCGTCACTTATCCCTAAAGAACGTGCTACGCGCAATGTCATCTCGGCTACGCGTCGGGTATGTCCTTCGGTTTCTTTGTCACGGAGATCAAGGGCACGTGACAATCCCTCCAGGGTATCATCATAGGCCCGAATGAGTTCAATATTGGAACGCTGCATATTGTCGAACAGCTCAGCGTTGTCTATGGCAATAGCTCCCTGACTTGCCAGAGTCTCGAAAAAGTCCAGCCATTCCTGGTCAGGATCAAGAGGTTCATGGTGAAAGACTTCCAGAACCCCTTTTGTTTGCCCCTTAGTGATGAGCGGGATGCAATAATAGGTTACAAAATTCTCACGCTCCAGTAACGGCGAACGGGCTAAGTCACCTGGAGCTTCGAGCAGATTCGGGATTTTTACCATGCGGCGCTCAAGCACTGCACGTCCTGCATGGCCATCACCAATGCGCAGACAGGTATGTTGAAGGGCAACGGAATGAAAGCCTCGACCGGCAGCGTATTCAAGGGTATGGGTGTAAGGACTGAGTAACAGCACATCCGCAGCATGCACGCCAAGCTGGGTGGTTACCTGATCAAGCAGGACATCCAGGGTAAGCCGTACGTCAAGGCTTGAAGCAATTGCCACATCTATTGCATGGAGAGCTTTAATCCGCCTCAGATTGCGTTGAATCTGCTGCTCTGCTTTCTTACGCTCGATGATTTCGCCGGATATGCTGACAATCGTTTCGTTTGTCACTTTCTTCAGAGCTTCCATAAGTTCTATATTGGAACCTCCTTCTATCCTTGCATCCAGTTCTCCCTTGGATACTCTGTGCAAAACATCAAAATGTTCTGCGAGATCCATGGCGACCTCATGGAATTGATTGACGATTTCTCCAATGTCCTCCGCAGTAGCATTAATCATTTGTTTTAATCTGGAAAGTATCTCAATGCTTGATTTTTCGTTTATCCTCACGTCGGGATCTCCTGAGGAAATACTCTTTAAAGCTTCAAAAACCTCGGATATGCCTAAAGCCAATTCCATGCTGATACTCTTCAGTTCCTTATCCCGATCATCAACAAGCTGCCTGAAGTTCATGAATTGTTTGTTGGCAACTTTTATTGTCTCTCTCGTCGCATTCACGTCCATGTTCGCCTTGAAAACCTTGCAGTTGAAACACATCTCCATCTTCTCTAAGAACATGCCCTGAATATCATGATGACAATGGGTTTCTGAAAACAGCCAGCATCTCAGGTTCCTCGACTTGTAGGCCGGACATACTTTTTCTTTACAGTTGAAAACCTCCCAGCATTTTACCTTTCCAACCTTTTTTACCTCTTTATTTCCCATATTCTTCCTATTACTCTTCTTAGGGTAACACTAATCACTATAATAATATAATGATAATATTATGCATATTTCAATCAACTATCATCAATTCTGGCGGTGAACCCCTATTTGCACTTATGTTATCCGAAACCTTTCTTCCGATGTGAGATCGGCCTCCCGGTATATAGATGTTAGAAATGAAGATGTACCAAATGTCACAACAAACAGTCACAAAAACGTGATAAAACCTTGCAGCCGCCCCTGTTTTAGAAGCCGATAATTCAAGACTTGAACCCCTTTTTATGCTTTTTGTGTATAATTTGTTTTATCGGAAAAATGAAAAAGTTAATCTGTATTTTAATAGCGCTCATGGTATTGCTCGGATGTAAAGACAGGCATTCACAAACAGCGCAGCCGGACCTCAAGGATAATTCCTATGAACCTGCTTATGGCGATATGCTGATTGAGGGCACGATCGGCGAGCCCAGCGTGCTTATCCCTATGCTTGCAGGAGACAGCGCTTCACATAGCGTTGCGGGCATGATCTTTAACGGCCTTGTAAAGTACGATACGGACCTCAGCGTTATCGGCGACCTTGCCGAATCGTGGGAGATTTCTTCAGGCGGACTTGTTATAACATTTCATCTGAGGAAGGGCGTAAAATGGTCTGACGGGGTTGAGTTTACGGCAGAGGATGTGATGTTCGGTTATAAGACCATTATTGATGAAAAGACGCCGACGGCATACAAGGAAGATTTTCTGCAGGTAAAAAAGGCCGAAGTACTTGATAAGTATACGTTCAGGGTTACTTATGGAAAACCTTTTGCACCGGCTCTGACAACGTGGGGGAATTTAGTCGTTCTTCCAAAGCATCTCCTTGAAGGCAAGGACATAACCAAAAGCGAACTTACGCGAAAACCTGTCGGCTTAGGACCATACAAGCTTAATAAATGGTCTTCCGGACAGGAAGTTGTATTAGAATCTTATAAAGATTATTTTGAGGGGAGGCCTTACATTGACCGGTATGTTTACAGGATGATCCCGGACCCTGCAACAACGTTTCTTGAACTGCAGGCAGGAGGCATAGATATGATGGGACTGACACCGATCCAGTATACTAAACAGACGGAGAATGATTTCTTCAGGAACAATTTTCAGAAGTTCCGATATCCCGTCTTTTCGTACACTCATATGGCCTTTAACCTTAAACACCCCTGGTTTAAGGACAAACGCATAAGACAGGCGATTGCATATGGCATAGACAAGGCCGAGATAGTGGATGTTGTACTATTCGGTCTCGGCAGGCCGGCTACAGGCCCCTACGTGCCGAATACCTGGCCTTATAACCCTGATGTAAAAAAGTATGAATATAACCCTGAAAAGGCAAGGCAATTGCTGAAAGAGGCGGGATGGGAGGACCGTGACGGCGACGGCATCCTTGATAAAGAAGGGAAACCGTTTCAATTCACTATCCTCACCAATATGGGCAACAACCTCAGAAAAAATACCGCCACCATCATTCAGTGGAGGCTTGCAAAGATAGGTATAAAGGTTGAGATAAGAGCGCTTGAATGGTCTACCTTTGTGAATGAGTTTATTGATAAAAGGCGGTTTGAGGCCGTGATGCTCGGCTGGCAGATAGGGCTTGACCCGGACCAGTATGATATCTGGCATTCGAGCAAGACAAAGGAGAAGGAATTTAATTTTGTGGGCTACAATAACCCTGAAGTAGACG